>NZ_LIRE01000638.1 GCF_001402795.1 Pseudanabaena sp. 'Roaring Creek' | reverse complement strand
GCCCTGGAGAAGATCGCCAATTTCGATATCAACTGGAATATCGTCGCCTTTCCCGGCGCCGCCTGGGCCCGGCAGGTCTTCAAGGACGATGCCGAGGAGATCGCCGTCGCGCGCCTCGCCGAAGCGATCTTCGCCGCCTCCCGCGTCGACCGCGACGACCCCGTCGCCGCCTGGGCCGCCCATAACGCCGCGCTCGCCGTTCAGCCATTTCGTGCGCTGGGCGAGCGCTTCGCAGCCCTGCATTTCACCGGGCCCGGCACCGATCTCACCGTCGGCCTCGCGGATGGCCATGAATGGCAGGGCGGGGCCTCGACCGCCAAGAACGGCG
>NZ_LIRE01000637.1 GCF_001402795.1 Pseudanabaena sp. 'Roaring Creek' | reverse complement strand
CTCATAAGAAAATTATCTTGATCTTGTAAATTATACAAAGCATAAATCAAGTTTTTAGCGTATAGACCAATGCCACTAGGCTGACTGGTCAGTGATGTGCCATCTATTGCAATTTTTAGCATCTATAGCAGTCCTAAATCATTTGTAGATTTTTGGGTTTGTGGAAGTGCTCCCCAAAAGGGGAGCGCTTCCACAAACCATTTAGGATTGCTATGTCTAATCAAAAATCTAATCAAATGTTCAATTCGCATAACTTATAAATAATTCATTGATATCATAGATTAACTTTTAAGTATCCTATTTATTTGATTTGCATATCCTTGCAAACTATGAAATTCTTT
>NZ_LIRE01000636.1 GCF_001402795.1 Pseudanabaena sp. 'Roaring Creek' | reverse complement strand
TGGCGTCCCCTAGGGGACTCGAACCCCTGTTACCGCCGTGAAAGGGCGGTGTCCTAGGCCACTAGACGAAGGGGACGCAAGACCCTTATCGCGAATCGACTCACATCGATTCTGGCACTCCCTAAGGAGTCGAGATTGGTGGAGCTAAACGGGATCGAACCGTTGACCTCTTGCATGCCATGCAAGCGCTCTCCCAGCTGAGCTATAGCCCCATCTCGAGGACGGGGCGCATGTTAAGAGCGCCCCGATTGGCTGTCAACAACATTTTTCCTGCCA
>NZ_LIRE01000635.1 GCF_001402795.1 Pseudanabaena sp. 'Roaring Creek' | reverse complement strand
GGTTACTACAGTACCGCGGCCGGAGATCGAGAACACGTCTTCGATCGGCATCAGGAACGGACGATCGATGGCACGAACCGGCTCAGGAATGTAGCTGTCCAGAGTCTCAACCAGCTTCTTGACGGCAGTAGTGCCCAGCTCGTTGGCATCTTCACCGTTCAGAGCCATCAGCGCGGAGCCGATGATGATCGGAGTGTCGTCACCCGGGAAATCGTAGGTGCTCAGCAGGTCGCGAACTTCCATCTCGACCAGCTCCAGCAGCTCGGCGTCGTCAACCATGTCAGCCTTGTTCAGGAAGACAACGATGTACGGAACGCCAACCTGACGGGACAGCAGGATGTGCTCACGGGTTTGCGG
>NZ_LIRE01000634.1 GCF_001402795.1 Pseudanabaena sp. 'Roaring Creek' | reverse complement strand
GCAAAGCCCAGGCGCGCCTGACCACTGCCCTGCTCGCGGCTGCGCGTGGCCTTGACCTCCAGCGGCGCCAACTGCCGCTCGCGCAACAGCTGGCGCACCTGGCGCGCGCTGTCGGCCTCCAGCACGCCCTTCTGCTGGCGACCACGTCCATCCAGAGCGATGTATTCAAAGGCGGCCATCGACAGATCGCTTCGACTGTAAATGTAGGAGCGGCTTCAGCCGCGATTCACAATGACTCGCGGCTGAAGCGAAATGCCGCCCAGCCGCTCCGACAAGAGCCATTGCCAAGATACCTC
>NZ_LIRE01000065.1 GCF_001402795.1 Pseudanabaena sp. 'Roaring Creek' | reverse complement strand
GGTTCGATTTTGGTTAGGGCGATCGCTTCGCCCAATATCCAACTGGCGAAGTCTCTGGAAAAGCTTTCGGCTAAGAATTTGCAAATATTATCGATCATTTTGGGATTCTATCATTTACCGATCGCCTACTCATTGCTAGAAAGCGATCGCTCTCAAACAAGACATTCCCGATCGCCTAAAACATCATCTCAAAATCTGCGATCGCTCTCAAACGAAAAAGCGATCGCTACTAAATCTAAAAAAACATCAATCGCCTACTCATTGCTAGAAAGCGATCGCTACTAAACGAGACATTCCCGATCGCTTAAAACATCATCTCAAAATCTGCGATCGCTCTCAAATGAAAAAGGCGATCGCAAATAATAAGCTTCAACCTTAAGCGATCGCCTTTATAATCAAAAAAACAACAAGCGATCGCAACTAAATCCAAAAAGCACCGATCGCATTCTCATCCTAAAAAAAGTGATCGCAGTGATTAGCAGCGTATGTGCGGCTATTGGTGTGCTCGTTCTGGAAAATGATTTCCTTGAAGAGGAGACTTGTCGTCGTTATTGTAGCTATGTTATCGGCATAGATCGTCTTAACTATAAAATATTTGTTTGCAAGTCTGAAAAAACAACTGATTTTAGAGAAGTCTTCTTGTGAGTGTCGTAAAGCATTACAGCTAACGCTGCAAGATAGTCAGCAAAATTATTGTCATTGAAATAGATTTCTAGTTCTACAATCTCTCGTATAAAGGATGTCTCGCTAGCAAAATTTATCACATTAAGTCCATCTGCCCATTCATACCAATCTGCTATTACTTTTTCAACAAGATTATAGTTTGCACTATTTCCTTTTTTTAATTTTGCCGACATTTGTATTTTAGATGTATTACAACTGACATCCCAGCAACTTAGATTTATTGTGTTTGGATTTCCTGGTTCGTAAACATGATATCTTTTCATCTTTGTCCATATAGAAAGTGCAATATTTGAGCTTAATATAGATTTGGCTTTTGGATGAGAATAGAGGGGGGTAAGCAATTCTTTCTCGTCTAATATGCTTGATTCTATCTTGTTTCTGACTAAAGCATCGATTTCAATCAATTTTCTGATTTCGTCATCACTACTATGGGTAATCTCAAACACTTCGTCATAATAATCTGCAAGTAGATAATCATAAGGAAATTCCAGAACATATTTAACTCGTGGGTTCTGAGAAGCAGAAGTCCAATCCTTAAAAAACTCTTTTTTGGCAATAATTCGGGCATAGTTCACTGACATATTAATTAAATTCCAGCTAAAGCAGCAGATGGAGATGCTAGTCTTGCTAGCAATGAACTTACAACTTCAGCGATTACCTGTTGCTGAGTGATTGCAATTATAGAGAAACTCACTCCTACAATAACTCCATATCCATCGGAATTAATGTAAGGGTGATACAGAATAATTCCAGGAATTGTAGTCTCGTAGTCAATCGTTATTCCATACAATAGGGGTGGATTTTTGACGGAGCCTTGAAGAATATTTCTTCCCAAAACGTAGCCTGGATTGTCCTCAAAATATCTTGCAAGTTGTGGATAAGCTTCATATTCGTTAGTCCAAGGTTTTATCTCATAAATAAAATTTGGTTCTTGAAATAAGTCTACTCTACCTCCGTTTACGGGAAACTCTGGTATGAAACGTTCAAAGGGGTGTCGATCTACGATATCTGCTTCTACGGCTCTATGTGCTTCTCCGCCAAATAGCGCAACAGCAGTTACAGGATTGAAATTCAGTAATCCTAATCCTAGAGCAAAGTCTACAAAACCTCCTAATTGTGTTCTAAATCCACTTGGATCGATCGCATTAACCGCATTTCCATTCGCATAAAGATACTTATTCAGAGAAAGCGGATTATTTGTGTCCCCATTCCAAGAATCGCTTCTGGTAAACCTGCCCACAGCCTGATTATAATATCTATCCCTCAAATAATACTGACCAGCACCAGCATCAAACTGCTCACCCGTATAGAGATAACTATTCTGAGTCGTACCAATAGAACTCAAGACATTACCATAAGCATCATAGATGTAGCGATCCGTCACCACACCACTCGCATCAGTCAGTGCCCTCGCACTTCCCAACCTATCCACAAGATAGAAAGACTTCGCCCCACTCCGATTTTGCGAAATCAGGTCAATACCATGCACATAAGTAACCTTAGTTCCTGAATTGTCGTACTCTTCAAGCACCTGAGCATAATAGCGATTAGCATCAAGCAAATAACTGGTCTTCACACCATTAATCGTCGAACTAATCAAACTGGCTCTCTTATGAGTTAACAAGCAGTGAACTTATAAACCTTCTTGCATTTCTTCAATCCATCTGTCAATACGAAATATACCAGTCTTGACAAAGTGTTTTCTTACAGATGGAGGAATTGTTGATTTAATTCCTTCAAATGTCTCATCAATAAGATATCTTTGAATATTCCACCAATTATCAAAAGTTTCTAAGCTAATATCATCAGTTTCAAATATCGTCTTATATAGATTATTCTCTGTCAGATAAGTTGACATCAGACTAGCTAAAAAAAGCAACTTAACTTCTAATATATCTTCACAATTATCTCCGAAACTATTTCCGACCCCAACGTAATATTCCCAAAATTGATTTGTAGAAAGTAGATCAAGAATATCATTATCAATTTCTATTTGAAGGAGCTTAGTCCTTAAATGGTCATTAGGACTGATTAAATAATATCCAGGAATTTTGAACATATGTTTGGGTAGATTAATACCATGTCTGACTAAAAGTGCTACTTAGCCTAAATTTATTTTGTGCAGAATTCGTCCAGTAAGATGCTACCTGATTTTCTGCAAAGTTTTTATACTCAGTAGTGAATCCGTACTTACTAGCTAGTCTCAATTCATATTCGTAAGCACCCTTTGAATAGAAATAACTATTGACTGTCGTATCCGTCGAACTAGATCAACCGCCATAGACCCCATAATTAGAAATACTTACATTAGACATACTTACATTTGTTAATTTGGTTGCGACTTGCGGCATAACCTATGCCAATGCGTCCAGATGATCACCATTGCCATGGTATCGAGGCGGCAATATTGATAGAGTAATTCCTTCCATTGCGATCGCATAGCTTGATTGTCTCGACTCAGATCCCGATTTTCGCCATACATTAGATCTTGATAGGCAAGCATAGCTCCAGCCCCTTCATTCACCACCTGAATGCGATCGCCGATTTGCAACTGGGGCAAGACATCGTAAGGACTGAGCACCTCGCCATTTACCTCTTGATAGTATTCCTGAAAGTAAGGTATTTCGTGGAGATAGGCATTAGTCTTCCACACCGCAGGCAAGACACATTTCAACGAAGTTCTTCCCTTCATTAATGGATGGAAGTAATGCTTGAGCGTGAGTGCATTCATGTCAACTAAATGGGATGTTCCCTTTGTGCCTAGTTTAGCGGTATTTGCCAGCCAAGCTTTGAGTTCGGGATTCTGATAGTCGTAGGCTTGCATTTGGTAGTAGATATCACGCAGCACGCTATTTTCATGGGTTGCCCATGTCAAAATCGTACCGCGATCGCCCAAGCATTCCATCAGAGATTCCGCAAATTGAAAATTGGGAAAATTATGTTCTAGATCGAGCCATTCGGTTTGAATTGGCGGTGCATCGGGTGCAGCGATCGTGTGGCAACTCCACTGGAAGGCAACCTGCTCGTAAGTTTGCATCCCTGCATAATAGGGAATTGCCATACGGGAGGTTTCAAAATCAATAAAATGAATGGGATATTCTACCTTTTGTAAGAAACTGGGAAGCTCATCGGAAATCCATTCCTTATTCTTTTGGGTATATTCGATCTGAATGAGCTGTCGTTCACTATAGGTTTCGTCATTGAGTTCTTCAAGGGGCACATCAAACATGCTGACCTGCTTTTGCCCGATCATTTCGTTGACCAGAGGCGTTTCATTGCCCCCAATTCTCCCCATTTGATAAAGTTCCAATACGTGATGTTCTACCTCAGCAAGATCTCCCCAGCATTCCTTAAAGCCATCGCGGGGATCTTGAGCGCTTGCCCGATATTCGCATCCCTTACAGCTTTTACTAATCGGTGCAAAAATTTCTGGCGATCGCTCGATGAGGTAGCCGATATATTTTTGGGCTATCGAAATGGTGGGATCGACTAATTCCGCAACCTCAGACTCAATACTGACCTTAGTGAGAAATTGATCCTGCCATAATTCTTGTATATCCCCAGAAAAGTTGATAGTAACCCCATTGAGTTTAGAAAAGGAATTGCGGGGACTAGATACACGTTGAATTTGGAAATAGGATGCGAGGTTATCGATCGCCGTGGTTTTAGTGCGGTCAGGAACGATCAGATAGGGCGCAATCTCAACTTGAAGTTGGGGTAAATGCTCAGCTAGCATTTCTTGTAAAATACCGACTTGGTAAGCGACCTCTTCGATAATATGCCGCCATTCCCCACCCACCTTTCCAGTACGTTTATTGCGAAAAAGGGAGAGATGGCGATTTTTGATTAATTCATCATGGGCTTTACTATCAAACCCCTTAGCACGAATTTCTATAATTTCAATGCGATCGCCCTTTTTGACGAGAATATCGGCACGCGCTAATTTACGATCGGCATAGAGCACTGGCTCAAATAGCGTCACATTCTCTTTTTGTAATTGCGCGATCGTTTCCTGCATCGCTGCGGCAATATGCTCATCGGAGTTGAGATTTGCCGATATATAAATCCCCTCAGGATGCAGAAGGTGGGCGATTTTGCTAATAATAAAATTCCCATCCGCTAATATTCTGGTGTAAGGATCTACGCGATCGACAGTAGGGTAGCCTAATTTTTTGTAATAAAGTTTTGTCGAGCAACTGCGGGCAGTCTTGAGATCGGATTTCGTCAGATAAATAGGATGGGGCATACTGCCTAAATACTTAAATAGGGGGATTGCAGATAAAATTTTGATTTAGGATGGGCGGCGCATAGCGCCGCCCATCCTAAATCAAAATTTTTGGACTATTACAAATCTAGCCTTAAAATTTGCAAGTTAGAAATATAAATTCCACAAAATTCAACGAAATTTGCTATTTCATGGTTTTGGCGATTGCTATCAATCATTTAAAACAGATAGTCTGCGAGTATTATTAAATTTTTTGGAGAGATAACCATGTTAGAACTTTGGCTAGAGACGGTTTCGCTATTAGTCGGTCTGAGGAAGAGTTTTAAATTTTTATCTAGTCCCAAATTTATCGGTTATGCATTGATCGGCTCGATCGCGACTTTGAGTGCGATCGCTACGGGCATAGAACTCAAGGAAGTCCAGAGTCTCGAAAGACAAACCCAGTCGGCATTTTTTAACTGGCGCGGGACGGTAGCCCCTCCCAAGAATATTGTGATTTTAGCGATCGACGATCTCTCCCTGAGACAAGGGGAATTTTACGACCCGAAAAAGCGCCCCTTTTTAGAACCCTTTCGGACGACCACATGGAAACGCATCGTCTATGCCCAAGTGCTAGAAAAATTAGTTAAGGCTGGGGCAAAGGTAGTAGCCTTTGATATTTTGTTTGTGACTCCAGGGGATCACGGTGCGGATGACGACAAAAAATTTCAAAGCGCAATTACGAAGTATGGCGATAAAGCCGTATTTGCCGCCAGTTACGAACTCTCTCAGATGGGAGAAGCAAGTATTATGCAGCTTGCCACGCCAGAATCCGTTTTCCAAATAAAACCAAATACCTTAGGGCTGATTAATTTTCAACCAGAAGTGACGGGTAACATTCACCGTTTAGGCGTACAGCCTCCCGCAGAGAGTGGCTTGCCCCCTGTCCCGACCTTTGCGGCTTCAGCGCTGAACGTTGCCAAGATTAATTATCCTAAACCCAAGGGGGATGGCATCTATTTCTATGGTGGATTTGATACTTGGTCAAACGCTCAGCAATTAATTCCATTCTATTATGTGGTCGATCCTGATAATTGGAATAGCGAACAACTTCAAGGTGGTAAATTTTTTCAGGATAAGATCGTTCTCATTGGCGCAACAGCAGCCTCTAAACAAGATATCCAAAATTCGGCAGTGGGCAGAATGTCAGGGATTGAGATCCATGCTAATGCGATCGCGACTCTCATGGAGAATAAGAGTATGGCAGGATTATTTGCCAACCCTTTTCAACAAGGTATCTTTACTTTCTTTCTGGTAGGGATCTCTGGTGGCATTCTCTGTCTGCTTAAACGTCCAACTATGCAGATCCTGACTGCCTTTGGTATGGCGATCGCTTGGTTTGGTATTGGTTATGTTTGCTTCATTTACACCAGCACGATCTTACCCGTAGCGATTCCCACGATCGCGATCGGGCTAAATGGGATTGCGCTCTTAACTACAGGTTCCATTGCCGCCCAGATTGATAAAATCCTACTCCGCCGCACTTTAGAGCGTTATGTCGCCGCACCGATCGTCGAAGAAATTGTCAATCAACCCGATAATTTTCGCGATCTATTAGAAGGAAGGACGATCAAAGCTGCCGTACTCTTTTCCGATATTCGTGGCTTTACCACCCTCTCTAGTCGCCTTCCTGCCAAACTGCTGATCCAACAATTGAATACCTATTTAGGGGGGATGGTAGATGCGATTTTGGAATACCAAGGCACGATTGATAAATTTATTGGCGATGCGATCATGGCTGAATTTGGTTCGCCCGTGTCGCGAGGCGAGAAAGATGATGCGATGAATGCGATCCATGCTGCATTAAATATGCGATTGGTATTAATGGAACTTCGTAAAATCTGGCAAACTGAAAATAAGATCCCTTTCTCTAATGGAATCGGAATTAACTATGGAGAAGTAACTGTCGGGAATATCGGTTCGTCCCGTCGTCTTGAGTATGCGGTAATTGGCGATACAGTTAATGTCGCCAGCCGAGTTGAAGGTATGACCAAGGATCTAGGAACGGATATTGTGATTACAGGTACTCTCTACGAAATTGTCAAGGATGAAATTGATGCGGTGGATTTCGGCGAGCACGCGCTTAAAGGTCGAGTAGGGAATGTGCGGCTCTATGGCGTAATTGGGCTAAAAGGTTGCGATCGCACTATTTACGAACAAGTTCAAAATGACCTCACTCGCCATGCTGCGGTGATCGATATTCTCAAAAAAGGTCAGTTGCCTACCCGCCGCGAATAACGCGATCGCTAGTTGCTACAGTTACCCAGATCGAAGATAGCAGCTAGACCGCATTGGGAGCGCAACATGCGATCGCCATCATGCCCCACCCCAATTACTGGATAAATCCGATGCTGAGAATCGGGATTACGCTTTTTGATATAGCTGGCGTAGGCAAGCCCTCTGGCATAGCGGTAACTGCCTTGAGCTTCAGCAGCGCAGGACTTATCGAGGGCAGGATGGTTAGGATTGATGTCGGCAGTTCCTAATAAATAGACGACATCTCTAGCGGCATAGATTTTCTCGTACTCGTCGGGCTGATAAAGGGTGGCATATTTAGGAGCATCAACCCAGCCGTATTTCCAGTTATTAAAGTTCGGACAGCGATCGCTTTTGAATGGAGAAAATTCTCCTTCAGTATCTTCAATGTTGGGTCGATCCTCATTAAAATACAGGTAAGAAGAAGGATTCGCGACTATATAACGAACGGCAATCCCGATATCCTTGAGATTTGCTTCCCCCCGTCCGACAACGGCATAGCGCTGTACCACCTGTGCGCCAGCCGAATGTCCGACGATCGCTACCTGTCTAAGACTGGGGAAGCGGCTGCGATCCGCTAATTTGGCGCAAATAGCATCAATGGATTCATAGGAACTAATCTTGGCTGGAGCAAGAGCATTTTCTCCTCCCATCCAGTGATCGTATCCCCAACGCAATACCTCTTTTCCCAGATTGTGAGCGGAGATATCTGCCGTCGCCAAAAATTGCGGCACGATTAGCATTGTATTTTTTCCCGATCCTCCTGCCGCGATGCGAAATTTTTGGGCAGTGTCCCAATAGGTATCGGCATCGCGCAGGCGACCGTGCAAGACAATTACAACGCGATCGATATTTGGTTGAGGTATAGACCAGTCATGGGATATATAGAGAGGAAGCTCGCCTTTCCCTGCCGATGTCGCGACGATCGCTCTTTCGGGGGCAATGACTTTTACTGGGTGGTTGTGGGGGGCATTTTCATCCCTTGCGTGGGTGCCGTTTACCAGCAAAACAAAACTGAGGATGCTGGCAACTAAGAATTTGCCGATCGAGCTGAAACGTAGCTTCATAGAGCAAATTTTCGCGATCGCAACAATCCTAATTATGCCCTGTTATATCAAAACTTGCATTGCGCCAGATCGATCGCGATCGATATCAATCGCGATCGATATCACAGGAAAATGTGATCGATATCACGGGATTGATTTTGAACCATTACAAACTAGCAGCAGTCAAAACCCCTGAAAATGAAAAACATTCAAATTGAGGTAACTCCCATGAAGGCTTTAATTCTTTCTTTACTGGCAACCACTTCGGCAATTGGAGCTGTAACAATGGCAAATCCCAGTTCGGCATCGGCGGGAGAGGTTTACAATCGAGAAGTAAACCAAGAGCGTCGGATTTATGATGGGGTTAAAGATGGACAAATCAATCGCTCTGAGTTCAGGCATCTAGAAGCCCGCGAAGAGAGAATTGACGCGCAACGTCGTGCCGATTTGAGGCAAAATGGCGGGCATTTGACCGCAGCTGAATACAAGCAGCTTAATCGCGAAGAAAATCGTGCTTCTAACGCAATCTATCGCGATCGCCATAATTAAAATGAGTTGATAGGGACCCCGACTTCTCTCCGCAAACCTATCCCGATAGCTGAGAGAAGTTAAAGCCAAAATTAAGTAGCTGGGGGTATTGCTAAATAGGTAAGGATAGGCGGCGCAAAGCGCCGCCCATCCTTACCATATAAATCCTTTCCTTTTTAGCTACCTATAGCTACAGTCACTTGACCTAGGACAAATCAAACCCCAAGAATTGATTGGCGGCGC
>NZ_LIRE01000633.1 GCF_001402795.1 Pseudanabaena sp. 'Roaring Creek' | reverse complement strand
GTGTCGAGCCAGCGATCGATCGTGTCGAAGAGGGCCTGTTCCTCGTCGGCGGGCAGGGGGGCGTTGCGCATCGGCCGGCTCAATAGTTGGCGGCGTCGTCGACGCCGTGGCCGCGCTTAGGGACCAGCATCGAGCGGACGAAGTCGCAGACGGCGACGCCGTCCTGGTTGCGGCCGATCGTCTTGACCGTGACGATGCCGTCTCCCGGCCGGCTCGCGGATTCGCGCTTCTCGAGCACTTCGGTCTCCGCATAGAGCGTGTCGCCGCAGAACACCGGCGCGGTCAGGCGGATCTCCTTCCAGCCGAGATTGGCTTTGGCCTTTTGCGAGACGTCGGAGACACTCATGCCGACCACGATCGACAAGGTGAGAGGGCTGGCGACGAGGGGGCGGCCGAATTCCGAATGGGCTGCGTATTCGCGGTCGAAATGCAGCGGATGGGTGTTCATCGTGAGCAGCGAGAACCAGGTGTTGTCGGTCTCGCTGATGGTGCGGCCCGGCCGGTGCTCGTAGACATCGCCGATCGCGAACTCTTCGTAAT
>NZ_LIRE01000672.1 GCF_001402795.1 Pseudanabaena sp. 'Roaring Creek' | reverse complement strand
GTTGCTTTAATCAGGGGCTCAATAGTTCGTTGTTGCACGTTTTCTAACATGCGAATTACCACTTCACCACCGCGCTGAATCATGCCGAAGATGGGTGGTTTTTCTTTTTCGAGTGTCCCCCGCCCCCGAATCCCCTTGAGCCGATTACGCCGACCTTTGCGCCCTTTTTTTTAACTTCTTCGGGTTTGCCCTTGTGTCCTGCGGTCACATACACCTCATCGCACTCAACCGCACCAGATAAATTTACTTCTGGCTTGCTTTGGTCAATACCTTTTCGCAATTGCGTGGTCATATCTTGCACCACATCCTTGTCTAGGTCTAGTTCTTGGGCAATTTGTCGATTCGAGAGATTTAATCCCATCAAGTATAGGCACAATTGAATGAGGACAAATCAAACCCCAAGAATTGAGTGGCGGCGCTTCGCGCCGCCACTCAATTCTTGGGGTTTATGTCCGAATACACTTGGCGACAGCTATATTTAAATTTTATGCGCCTATTTTCAGTCCTCGTTCCCTTTAAATATGTTGCAATTTTTTCAATTTGAAGCCGAGTTTGTTGATTCGCTCCGATGCATCCCCATGCAGGTTCGCTATAAATTAGATACCTGTGGAGTCAAACTAAAACTGCAACATTGGCATAGTTTTTCACCCCGCCAACGCCAAGAACTGATCGAGCTACCCTGTGAAACTGAAACAGAGGTGAAAAACTATCGCGAAAATCTGCGATCGCAGGTTTTTCAAATTTTTCAAACCTATCCCAGCGATCTCCCCATCGAAACACCGCCTGCTTGGGAGCTTTTAGCGATCCCCAGCGATGTCTTACGTCAAGCGCAGACATTAAATTTAGTGATCGCGCCAGCCCAATGGAAAAGTCTCAACCCATTACAACGTTTTGTCCTCATCAAACTCAGCACTTCCCATCACGAAAACAATAATTTTTTACCTGCCTTACAAGAATTTGGGATTTTATCCAAATTAACATCATCACCCAAGAATTAATGGGCGGCGCGAAGCGCCGCCCATTAATTCTTGGGTGATGGCAGCTATAAAACTTGCTGCGGTATTTATACCAATTCACGAAAGTGTGACGACACTTTCGTGAATTAGACACTAAACCCAGTCAGGTTTTGAAATTCCCAAAATGGCAACGCCATTTTGGGAATTGGTATTACTAGAGTGAAACGTTAAAGAGGAGCTTGCTTAGCAAGCTCCTCTCTAGGGACTAATTGAAACAGCCTAATGCAAGTAGATCTACGAGAGTTGACTCAATCTATAGCCAACACCATGAATCGTCTCAATTAAATTATGAGGCGCACCAGCACCCTTCAACTTATTCCGCAAGCTCTTGATTGTAGCGTTGATCGTATCCTCTCTAGGGGGATCGGTCAGCGACCAAACATGCTCGACGATGGTGATCCGTTTTAAAACTTGACGACCATGATGGAGCAACAGCTCAAGAATGTTGTACTCCTTGGGAGTCAAATGCACAGACTGACCTGTATAGGACACCTCATGCATTCCAGGATCGAGTTGCAGTTCTCCCCAGCGTAAAACCGTAGGTTCTGCAATCTGAGCGCGACGCGACAGGGCTCGAATCCGAGCCATCAATTCAGGGGGATCGATGGGCTTGACGAGATAGTCGTCAGCACCAGCATCTAACCCCTGAACCTTATCGGTGCTCATATCTAGAGCGGTAACCATCAAAATCGGCACATTATTGCCATGGGCGCGCAAACGACGACATAGGTTAATGCCATCTAGTTTTGGCAGCATGACATCTAACAAGATCAGGTTGTAATCGTCAGCTTGAGATTTCTCCCAGCCTTCCTCCCCATCTCTTGCGATATCTACAACACAGTGCTGACTTGTTAACACTTCGGCTAACGTATCAGCCAAATTAGCATCATCTTCTACAAGGAGAATTCTCATTGGATCGAACAAATCTTAGTTAGTTAGTTTAGATAGGTTGTTAATTGCATATTAACGGATACCTTTGCAGGTTTATGAAGAATATGAACTTTATAAATCTCGTTAACACGATTCAACCCTATCTATTTGCATCATATACGAAAGATCGAATGTTTTTTCATATATGCAAAAATTTTAAGTATTATTGCGATAATAACATCTAACTAGCTAGACGCAATTAGATATAAAACGCAAAAACTGAGGCGTGCGCTGTGCAATCGCCGCAGGTTTTTTTTAATTATGTCCAGTGGCTTATGCGAGTCTCAATCTCGTTGTTTACTGGTGGAAAAATCTTGTTTACCCTAAATCAACGAACTATAAACTTTTGCCAATAATTTGCTAATAATGATTTTGGGGCTCATTGGCTTGGGCTAAAAATAGCGCAATTGTTTTCAGCCCAAGCCCTATGACGATGCAAGTTTTTCTATACCCAAAGGATGATTAACGGCTCAGTGCCGCCAATTATCCTTTGGGAGAGAGCCTATACGAGTTGCATAAGTCCTCGACTTCGTCCATCTGGATCTGTATCAGGACTTAAAACCCCAGAGAGGGTTGCCGTGCGCAGCACGGCAACCCTCTCTGGGGTTTTGATTTTGTCCTAACAAGACTGGTGGCAGTTGTATGTGCCAATACACTTGACGACAGCTATATTTTCTTGTTGAGTTAACTTTCTCCCATATTTGCCCATATTTGTGTGACGCTTGCATCGTTGCTAAGTTAAATTGAGTCTACAAAGAGTTCCACAATCTAAAAAATTTCTGTTAAAAAATGGCTACGAATCTATCTACTTTTAATACAGCTACATCTCAAGAAGTTTTTGCTAAAGCTAAACATCTCATGCCTGGTGGTGTGAGTTCTCCTGTGCGTGCTTTCAAATCCGTAGGCGGCGAACCGATCGTGTTCGATCGCGTTAATGGTGCTTATGCATGGGACATTGATGGCAATAAGTACATTGATTACATTGGCTCTTGGGGACCTGCGATCGTGGGGCATTCCCATCCTGAAGTCATCGAAGCACTACACAAAGCCCTCGAAAAAGGCACTAGCTTTGGTGCACCCTGCGTCCTCGAAAACCAACTTGCAGAAATGGTGATCGAAGCCGTACCAAGCGTGGAAATGGTGCGCTTTGTCAATTCGGGTACTGAAGCCTGTATGTCAGTTCTGCGCCTAATGCGCGCCTTTACTGGTCGCGATAAAATCATTAAGTTTGAAGGTTGCTATCACGGTCACGCAGATATGTTTTTGGTTAAGGCAGGTTCTGGGGTAGCTACCCTTGGTTTGCCCGACTCTCCTGGAGTTCCCAAGTCCACAACTGCAAACACCTTAACCGCTCCCTACAATGACCTCGAAGCTGTCAAAAAGTTATTTGCAGAAAATCCCGATCAAATCTCTGGTGTGATCATCGAGCCTGTAGTTGGTAACGCAGGTTGCATTGTTCCCAAAGATGGATTCTTGCAAGGCTTAAAAGATCTTTGTAAAGCAAATGGGGCTTTGTTGGTATTTGATGAAGTTATGACAGGCTTCCGTCTTGCCTACGGTGGCGCACAGGCTCGCTTTGGTGTTACCCCCGACTTGACTACTATGGGTAAAGTCATCGGTGGTGGTTTGCCCGTCGGAGCCTATGGTGGTCGCAAGGACATCATGTCAATGGTTGCTCCTGCTGGTCCAATGTATCAGGCCGGAACGTTATCGGGTAATCCCTTAGCCATGACCGCAGGCATTAAAACTATGGAAATCCTGAAGCGGACAGGCTCCTACGAATATCTAGAGCAGATTACTAAGAAGTTGGCGGAAGGTATGTTGGCGATCGCCCATGAAACTGGACATGCGGCAACGGGTAACATTGTCGGAGCAATGTTTGGGATGTTCTTCACCAATCAGCAAGTTTATGACTATGAAGATGCCAAAACCAGCGATACGGCAAAGTTTGCCAAATTCCATCGCGGAATGTTAGAGCATGGTGTGTACCTTGCTCCTTCGCAGTTTGAGGCTGGTTTTACATCCCTCGCCCATACTGATGCAGATGTGGAGGCAACCTTAGCCGCAACCCGTGCCGTTTTGTCGCAAATCCCTGCCTAGAATGTTTTTGATGAGATGAGCTTTGCTCATCTCATCAAAAAAAGTTCAGGGAGTTACAGCTTTCGCAAAAATTCATTTACAATGTTGTGTATTCTTTTTAGACCAATAAGTTGACTAAATCTATCTCACCTTAATGAGTCCAGAAAACCTAGGCATTGAACTTTTTCCTACACAAAACCGATGCTGACAGAAAACTCAACTGCTAGTACTAAATCTAATAATGGTAATTACAATGGCTCCCCGATGGCAGCCCCAAGAGCCGATTACTATATGAGCTTGCATAAAGAGCTAGACCATCTTGAAGAAATGGTGCTTGAAAGTGGTCCTCGTGTCATGGGACACACTGTCATTGATGAAGAGAAACTTTGTCAGCAGATCGATCGAGTCAGGCTCTCTGTCCCAGATTCTATCGCCAAAGCCGAAGAGATTCTGCTCTATAAACAGGATTTAGTTGCCGAAGCTCAGCAATATGCTGAAGATTTAATTAAGTCTGCTGAGTTACGAGCCAGTCAGCTTTTAGAAGAATCGCTGATCGTTCGCCAAGCCGAGCAGGAAGCTAATCAAATTCGTCGCGAACTCCAAGAGGAATGTGAGCAAATACGATCGCAGACTCTCAATGAAGTTAACCAAATGCGCCGACAAGCCCAAAAAGATCTCGATATGTTGCATCAAAGGGTAACAGGCGAAGTTCAAGAAATGCAGCGAGGAGCTGATGAATATAGCGATCGCGTTTTAGGCAATCTCGAAACACAACTAATCGACATGATCAAGATTGTCCAAAATGGTCGTAAAGAGTTGCGACTATAGATCGAGATCGACTGAGCGACTATAAATTATGGATATGAGCGTTTTGTGCATTTCTTCCCATTATGGGGATTAACATTACCAATAGTTGACCAGTTATCTTTTTTACTACTACTGGGGATAGGACGGTTAGGCTCTTGCGGATAAAAAATGTCCCACCCAGTTATCTAGCTTCGACTCCGCTCAGCTAACGTTGGCTGAGCGGAGTCGAAGCCATAGGTATGTTAATTACTAGCAAGTCCCTTATGAGGTTTTACTCTAGTTCCGTCCTTTTTGACGTAACCATTGACCGACATACTTCTCACTTTCTTTTGGCTAATTTTGGCATTTTCCAACCAATCAGAATCGACCAAGAGCAAAGATGTCACTAATACCAGCTTACGAAAGTGTGGTAGTACTTTTGTAAATTAAAAACTAAACATCGCAAGGATTTTCAAGTTAAGAAATGGCTATGCCATTTCTTAACTTGGTATCAAGGATTAAATGTTGCGGTGCTTCGCGCCGCAACATTTAATCCTTGATTTTTGATGTCTATTTTGATACTGGGAAGGGAGTAACGGGGTTTCTCTTTGGATAGATATTTGCGATCGCCTCACCCCATTGATTAAGGATCGTGGTAAGTTAAGTTTAGTTAAGAAATTATTTTGAACATCAGGCTCTTTGCTATATGAAATCATCTTGGAGAACTGCATTGCTGTGGTTACTGCCCATAGCGATCATCGGTTTCTTTGGATGGCAAACATTGGTTGCCCGTCCAGCCCCCAGTCGTCCTACCGTAAATGCGGCCAATACCCGTATTGCCTATGGACGATTTCTTGAATACCTCGACGAACATCGGGTACGCAAGGTTGATATTTTTGATGGTGGTCGCACGGCAGTAATCGTAGCAAGCGATCCCCAGATTGAAGGTAAAGAACAACGGGCTAGAGTTGATTTGCCACTGTATGCGCCAGAATTGATGGATAAACTCAATGAAGGTGGCGTAGATCTTGCCATTTATCCTCCCAGCAACAATAGTGCCATCTGGGGTTTTGTTAGTAATTTAATTTTCCCAGTTGCCTTGCTCGCAGGGTTATTCTTTTTGTTTCGTCGTTCCAACCAGATGGGCGGGCCTGGACAAGCAATGGACTTCGGAAAATCCAAGGCTCGGTTTGCGATGGATGCTGAGACTGGCGTGAAGTTTGACGATGTCGCGGGTATCGAAGAAGCTAAGGAAGAATTGCAAGAAGTTGTAACGTTTTTGAAAAAGCCCGAACGTTTTACAGCCGTGGGTGCAAAGATTCCCAAGGGCGTTTTGTTAATTGGTCCTCCTGGAACGGGTAAAACTTTGCTAGCCAAAGCGATCGCTGGTGAAGCAGGCGTACCTTTCTTCTCAGTATCAGGTTCGGAATTTGTAGAAATGTTTGTCGGTGTCGGTGCTTCCCGCGTCCGCGACCTGTTTAAAAAGGCGAAGGAAAATGCGCCTTGCATCATCTTTATCGATGAAATTGACGCAGTTGGTCGGCAACGTGGTGCTGGTATTGGCGGCGGGAATGATGAAAGAGAACAGACCCTCAACCAAATCCTTACCGAAATGGATGGGTTTGAAGGTAATTCGGGCGTAATCGTAATTGCGGCAACTAACCGAGCCGATGTACTAGACTCCGCACTACTCCGTCCAGGTCGCTTCGATCGCCAAATCGGTGTTGATCCACCCGACATTAAAGGACGTTTGCAGGTTCTCAATGTTCATGCTCGCGACAAAAAAATTAGCCCCGAAGTATCGCTTGAAGCGATCGCCCGTCGCACCCCTGGATTTGCTGGTGCTGACCTTGCGAACTTGCTAAATGAAGCCGCAATTCTGACGGCTCGTCGTCGTAAGGATGCCATGACAATGGCAGAAATCGATGATGCCGTAGATCGGATTATTGCAGGGCTTGAAGGAAAAGCCCTCATCGATAGCCGCAACAAGCGTTTGATTGCCTATCACGAAGTCGGTCATGCGATCGTTGGAACCTTGCTCAAGGATCACGATCCCGTTCAAAAAGTAACTCTTATCCCCAGAGGACAAGCAGCTGGTTTGACATGGTTCACCCCCGATGAAGAACAGACCCTAGTATCACGCGGTCAAATTCTGGCGCGGATTACGGCGGCTCTCGGTGGTCGTGCTGCGGAAGAAGCTGTATTCGGCGCGGCTGAGGTTACGACCGGTGCAGGCGGCGATCTGCAACAGGTTAGCGGTATGGCTCGTCAGATGGTAACTCGTTTTGGTATGTCAAATATTGGACAGTTAGCTCTTGAAGGTCAAAGTTCGGAAGTATTTCTCGGACGCAGTATGGGCGGCGGTTCGCAATATTCAGAAGATATCTCCGCTAAGATCGACCAACAAGTTCGCGAAATCGTGCAGAAGTGCTATCACACGGCTTTGCAAATTGTTTATGAAAATCGGGCAGCGATCGATCGCGTTGTCGATCTTCTTGTTGAGGCAGAAACCCTTGATGGCGAAGAATTCCGTCGGATCATCTCTGAGTACACTGCTGTTCCTGTAAAAGAACGCTTTGTACCACATATTTAATACCAAGTCACAAAATGGCTACGCCATTTTGTGATTTTATAGCTGCCGCCAGTTTTGTGAGGACAAAATCAAAACCC
>NZ_LIRE01000064.1 GCF_001402795.1 Pseudanabaena sp. 'Roaring Creek' | reverse complement strand
GGTTTTAAGTTTACTTATGCCTAGCTACTTACTAGGGAGCAGTGGTGTCAAAAATAGTCATTTGCGAATCGTTAGGAAAATCGTTAGGAGATTTTTTAGTGGCTTTTGGTGGTGATTTTTGAGAGCGATCGCTGGATTGTCGATCGCGATGCGGCGAACCCCCTTTACGTAATCCCGTAGCAATATGGCTATTTTTAGCGATTTGTTCTAAAACCTCCTTAGCGCGACTGATTACGGTGGCGGGCAAGCCTGCTAAGCGTCCCACTTCGATCCCATAGGAACGATCGGCACCGCCCTCTTGAACCTGATGTAAGAAAATAATCTCATCTTCTAACTCCTTGACCGTGACTTGAAAATTTGCCACATTTGGGAGTAGGCTGGCGAGTTCGTTCAGTTCGTGATAGTGGGTTGCAAAAATCCCGCGAGCTTTGATTTTATTGGCAATATATTCGGCTACCGACCAAGCGATCGCCATACCGTCAAAGGTAGAAGTGCCCCGTCCGATTTCATCCAGCAATACTAAGGAATGCTCCTTGGCATGATTGAGGATATTTGCCGTTTCATTCATTTCCACCATAAATGTCGATTGTCCCGTGGCGAGATCGTCAACTGCACCCACACGGGTAAAAATGCGATCGCAGATACCCAAGGTTGCCGCTTCCGCAGGGACAAAGCTCCCCACCTGAGCCATGAGTTGAATTAAGCCCACCTGACGCAAGTAAATACTTTTACCACTCATATTGGGACCAGTTAAAACGATTAAATCGGGGCATACCGATTGGCGATCGCTACCTAAATAGGTGGAATTGGGAATGAAAAAGCCTGCGGGTAGGGACTGCTCGACAACGGGATGGCGACCATTGTGGATCGCGATCGCGCGATCGTTAGTAATTTGGGGACGGCAATAGTTGTAAGTAACGGCAACTTCCGCCAGACTGCATAGGACATCTGCCGCAGCGAGAGCTGTCGCTAAGGTGCGCATGGGTTCGATCTGTTGCGCGGCAAGCAATCTTAACTCGACAAACAGATCGTATTCCAATTGTTTTAATTCACTATCGGCATTGAGAATCCTTGTCTCGCGTTCCTTCAGTTCGGGCGTGATATACCGCTCTTCATTGGTTAAGGTTTGCTTGCGAATGTAATCCGTAGGGGCTTGCTCGCTCTTACCGCGCGAGATACTAATGTAATAGCCAAAGGCTTTGTTAAAGCCAACTTTGAGCGTATTAATGCCTGTGCGTTCCTTTTCCTGCTTCTCAAAGGCAGATAGCCATTCCACATCATCGCGACTCTGCTGGCGCAGGCGGTCTAATTGTTCGTTCACCCCAGAACGAATGATATTACCCTCCGTAATATAAATTGGGGGTTCTTCCACGAGAGTCTTTTGTAACTGATCGCCCAGTTGTAATAGTGCCGATGGTACGGACTGTAAAGCTTTTAGATAGCGCGAATTGCTTCTAGCAACTACATCGGCAACATCGCGCATTTTTTCTAACGACATTGCCACAGCGATTAAATCGCGCCCATTTGCCGTGCCCGCGCCGATGCGACTGCACAGACGTTCGATATCATAGATTTGACTGAGGCAACTTCGCAAATTCTTGCGTAAAGAATGCTGCTTGTATAGCTCGGCAATCGTATCTAGGCGTTCGTTGATAGCCTCGATATCCTTTAGTGGTTGTAATAGCCAACGGCGCAAAGCACGGCTACCCATGCCTGTTGTCGTCTTATCTAAAGCCCAGAGCAAGGAACTATAAAAAGTACCATCCCGAACGGTTTGGGTAATTTCTAAATTGCGGCGCGTTTGGTTATCGAGGATTAGGTAATCAGCGATCGCATAGGTGGATATTCCCTGCAATGGCATTTTGATGCTTTTTTGGGTGGATTCGAGATATTCTAAAATCCCCCCTGCGGCTCTAATGGCTAAGGGCAAGGATTGACAGCCAAATCCCTCCAGCGATCGCACTCTGAAGGTATCAAGAATGCGCTGTTTTGCCTCGGCTAGGGCAAAAGGAGCTTGCGATCGCGGCGTATAACAAAAGCTATCGGGCAAGGTGCTATAGGGTTCGGGCAGGGCAGATTTTTCCTTGGGGGCAATCCCTTCCCAAAAGATGCTGGGCTTATCCGATCGCGAACCGCGAAATAATTGGGGATTGGGGACATCAATGGGAATGAGAACCTCCGCAGGTTGTAACCGCAATAGTTCTTGAATTAAATGTTCCATACTATTGAGCTGCGTTACGGAAAATTCACCCGTCGAAATATCGGTATATGCCAAGCCCCAGTTTTCGCCCCCATTGGCGATCGCTACCAAGAAATTATTTTGCTTTACTGCCAGCATCCCCTCTTCGATTACAGTTCCAGGGGTAATGACTCTGGTCACTTCGCGGCGGACTAGCCCCTGCGCCTCCGAGGCTGCCTCCATCTGGTCGCACACAGCGATCGAATAGCCTTTCTCAACCAATTGATTGGCATAGCGATCGAGGGCATGGTGGGGGATACCCGCCATCGCAATTCGTCCGATCGCCTTACCGCCATCGCGTCCAGTTAATACCAATTCCAATTCCCGCGAAATTAGTTCTGCATCTTCAAAAAATGCCTCAAAAAAATCCCCCAACCGATACAACATCACCGTATGGGGATATTGCTCTTTCATTTCGATATAGTGCAACATCATGGGGGTGAGTGCCGTGCGATTAACTTGAGCCGACGACAGAACTAATTCAGCCATTCAAATTTTGGTCTTAAACAATGTATCCAACCTATTGTAAACGCCATTTTGTATCTTCATTGCTGTCTATAGCAATCCCATATCAAACCCGAAAGATGAGTGGTGGCGCTTCGCGCCGCCACTCATCTTTCGGGTTTGATGCGTCCTCGTGATGCCCCATCGTCCATCTAACGATCGCCATATGCTGTTTTTTAACTGCGCTGAACTACTTATATCTAGCTATACTCTATAATCAGAAGGTAATTATTCATGGCTTGGATCTAGGTGGCACTTAAGTTTAAATTTGCGATCGCCTCCGATTTGCACATCGCATTGCCCCACACTATTTGGCATCACCCTTCGCGATTTCACCTTGTGGAATACAGCATTCCAGCTTTTGAAGAAGTGCTGTCGCAAATCGCTCACCTAGATATAGATTTTCTTCTGTTACCTGGGGATCTGACCCAGCATGGGGAACCAGAAAACCATCAATGGCTATCGGAAAGACTGGCGCAACTGCCCTATCCCGTCTATGTGATCGCAGGCAATCACGATGTCCCCAGACTCGAAACCTTCGATCAATTTACTCCTCACTATACTAATTTTGGTTTTAAGTCTGGCAAGAGCGCACCTCGCAAGCTCTACTACGAATGCGAAGTATTACCAAAGGTGCGTTTAATTGGATTAAATTCCAATCAGTTTGATGCTGAAGGTCAGCAGATTGGCTGGATTGATGACGAGCAATTAATCTGGTTGGAATCCATTCTCGAAAATCAGGATTACGAACTGAATTTAGTAACGATTCATCATAATGTACTGGAACATATGCATGACCAGTCCTGTAATGCGCTCGGACAGCGCTACATGCTCGGTAATGCCGATCGCCTATGTCAAATTTTACGGGCAAAGGTACAGTTGATCTTTACGGGGCATCTCCACGTACAGGATATTGCCTATAGCGATCGCTACGATCTCTATGACATTACTACGGGCTCTCTGGTTAGTTTTCCCCACCCCTATCGGATTCTCAGCTATAGCTCCGATGATTCAGGCGATCGCCTAGAGATCGAATCATTTCGCGTCAAATCCATTCCCGAACAGCCCGATCTCCTTCATTTTTCGCGGGAATGGATGGGCGATCGATCGCACCCCTTCGTCCTGAGATTGCTCACCCATGCCCCTCTCCATCTCCCGATCGAAATTGCCGAAACCCTCACTCCCGAACTGCGATATTTCTGGGCTTATATTGCCGATGGCGATGCCAAATTTGAGTTCCCAAACTTTCCACCGATCGCCAAAAAATACTTTGAAGCCTTCAGTGATGTTCCACCCAAGGATAATAACATTACCCTCGCGCTGAGAAGCCATAATCAAACCGAATAGAGAGTTACGACGCTTCGCGCCGCAACTCTCTATTCGGTTTGATGTCCTGACTTAAGTGA
>NZ_LIRE01000632.1 GCF_001402795.1 Pseudanabaena sp. 'Roaring Creek' | reverse complement strand
ATTACTGCCTTTACATCTATAGCCTATCAACGTGGTCATCTTCCACGATCCTTAAAAGAAATCTCATCTTGTGGTGGGTTTCGCGCTTATATGCTTTCAGCGCTTATCCCTTCCAAACGTAGCTACTCTGCGGTGCCCCTGGCGGGACAACAGATACACTAGAGGTTTGTCCAATTCGGTCCTCTCGTACTAGAATCAGATCCACTCAAATTTCTAACGCCCACAGTAGATAGAGAC
>NZ_LIRE01000063.1 GCF_001402795.1 Pseudanabaena sp. 'Roaring Creek' | reverse complement strand
GCGCCGCAACGTCTAATTTTTCACTGGGAAGGGAGTAAAGCCCTTGCGGATAAAAATGTCCCCCCTCATTATAAATAGCGGTCACCAAGTGTACTTGGACATAAACCCCAAGAATTGACTGGCGGCGCTTCGCGCCGCCAGTCAATTCTTGGGGTTTATGTCCTAAGTCAAGTTATGTAAAAACCAAAACAGCCCTGCTAAGCAGGGCTGTTTTGGTTGAAAAGATTGCCAAGCAATCTTTCAGTCATCTAGCTAATCCATTCAGGAATGGCTTCTTCCTTCGTATTCGTCCGACGTTCGAGGGTTTGACGCTCGAACTTCATGTGAATCGCCCGATTCTGCTCGCCATCGGCGGCAACGGCAAAGATAGGATAGTCTTGAATACCATCTTGGAAAGAAGTGTGGAAACGGAATGTACCATCCGCATTAAGCTTGATGGGACGACCGCCAATAGTGACAGAGGCATCAGGCTCCGTTGCACCATAGACAATTAGTTCCGCATCAGCAACTAACCAAAACTGTCGAGGACGAATCGGCGTTTCGCTAGAGAAGAAACTATAGCTGGACATCATGCCGATGCCAGAGTAGTTAATGCCGCTAGCGCTAATTGCACCTGCCGCACCCGCAAACAAACCTGCGCCTGATGGGAAGACGAAGGAGCTTAAGGATTCAGGAGCCATGCCAATTCCCGATTCATGCTGCATGGAGCCATAGAGAGAACCAGAGATTCTCTGAACTTCAGCTTCACGCGCGATATTGAAGATTTCATCGTAGGAACTATCGCTAGTGGTTACGGGTTCTTCAGGAGCGGGAACAACTTTTTTCGCGGGAGGAACTAATGTAAAGAAGGTTTGTCCTTTGAGGGTTTGATCCCAAGGTACAGTGATGAAGTTGTCTTCTACCCATTCCGAAGGAAATACAGGTGGAACGTGAACTACTTTGGAGCGGGTTAGGACTAACCAACGACCATCGGCACAGCGATAGCCTAATTCGGCTACATAGTCGCGATCGCTAATGGGGATCGGCAGATACCATTCCCTTGCCAGTTCGTCGCTGTTGTACTCTTGTAAGTTATTGGGAGTTTGATAGTCTAGGTTAATATCCGTGGCATCGTATAGACGCAGTGCCAATTGCTGTCCGCCTTGACGACGCAACTCTTCTTTTTGAGAGTTGGGTACATCCCAATATACATAAGCCCATTGCGGATCGCGAGGTAATAGAACGATACGGCTTTCACCATAGCCACTTGGCAAATCACCGATGCTTTGATCGATATCAGCAAGTGATTCTAAATTCTCTTCTGTTTCTTCACTACCCAAGTTAAACTTTGAAGCTTCCACGATTTCTTGTATCTCCGAATTACTACGATCTGTTTGGGTTGAGGCAGCACCTTGAGCCGAGAGAATAGTTTGGATATCAGCTAATAGCTGAGATTTTCGCATCCGACTATAGCGAGAAATCTCTAGCTCTGCTGCTACTTTGCGAAGTTGACGCAAGGTCATTTCTTCTAGGGGAGGACGTTCCCTCGCCATACAATTAACCTCCAACTGCTTGTAATGATGTCTATCTCAGTCGTCTTTGTGTATCTAACTGAGTATTCGTTCTGTAGCTAGAACTATTCTGCCAAATTTTTCGAGATGGTCAATGCTTGAAATGGTTATCTTCTATTGGTTTTAGCAAACTTATTAGAGGTTTTCATGGTATGGGTTTAGCTAAAACCAAATACCCATCATTGTTGTAGCGATTGTGCGGGTAAATTTAGCTGGGGATCGCAATGTTATGAATTCATGACATTGCGATCCCCTCCTTTGGATACTGGGGGAGGTTGTCCGAAAAGCCATAAGATTATTAATGACAACAACTGTATATTTTTATAAATTTATAAAATATGAAGGCAAAATACGATTCTTTACACGGACGCTTAGAGGTTTTACAGGTTTCTTTAAAAAGCCTATGTCGTTTCGCGATCGCTTTGGTATTGGTGACTTCGATCGTACTTGGTAGCTTTACATCTGGAGCCGAGGCGGCATTATTTAGCAGAAAAAGCGATGGTTTATCTACCAAAGAAATTCAAACGCTCGTTAATGCAGGGCTAACGGGTGATTATATTGCTGATACTACCGACACTATTAAAACCTTACGCGAAGCTATTAATTTGCCCGAAAATGCTGAAAATCGCGCTGCGGTAAAGACTTCGGCTAGATATAAGATCAATGCCTATGTATCGCGCTATCGTGCCGATCACGACAAGGGCGGTTTGTATTCCTATACAACTATGTCTACAGCCTTAAATACTCTGGCTGGATACTATAACGGCTCAATGAAGCGGGCTGTTCCTGCCAAAACTCGCGATCGCCTATTACAAGAATTTGACCGAGCTGAAGCTGCGCTTGCTCAAGGTCGCTAACCTTACTTATCCTTACTTATCCCTCCTTATATAGCAGTCCTAGACCATTTTAGCCCTTATAGCAGTAGCCAGTTATGTTAGGACAAAAACAAAACCCAGAAGAGTGTTGCGGCGCTTCGCGCCGCAACACTCTTCTGGGTTTTATGTCTTAACTTATTTGGCTATAGCTATA
>NZ_LIRE01000062.1 GCF_001402795.1 Pseudanabaena sp. 'Roaring Creek' | reverse complement strand
AATTCACTGAAGTGAGCCAACACTTCAGTGAATTACAAACCAAACCTAGCAAGGGTTTGAAAAACTAAAAATTGCGTAGCCATTTTTAGTTTTGGTATTAGACAACTTATTTATCGTTTTAAGTGACTAAAAAGCTGATTTGGAGTTAGTGGTAATGTCAGTCCATCTAAACAAGTTAACTGATCGTTACCGCTAACAATTTGAAGGGGGCGATCTGGGAGAAAGATCATAATTACTTCTTCTTGGCTGTCAATTAGCCAACCAAGCTTTGCTCCTTCAGTCAAACAATCTTGAATTTTAGCGATTAGTTTTGTTGTGCTTTGATCGGTTGAGAGAATTTCAATTAGCCAGTCGGGAGCGCCCTGAATTGCCGAATTATCCAAAGGTATACGGCTTTTATGGATAATAGTTACATCTGGAACAATAGAGTTTTTGCTCAAGACACAGCGCAGTTCTGGAAAAGCTTCGTATTCGCTATTAGTATTATCGATCGCTCTGACTAAATACTTCTGCAAAAGGCTATGGTAAAAAGTAGGCATTGGCTTTTGCAATACTCGACCGTTCAGAAATTCCCAAGCTGGGGATTCTTCAATGTTGGGAAGTTGAGAAAAATCATCTAGGGTGACTGGATGAAAGGCTGCGAGAACCATAAGCCACGTAGTCTCAAAACTAACATATCAAAACTGGCATAACAATCTCAAATTTATCACATATAGCTACCGCCAGTCTTGTTAGGACAAAATTAAACTCCCAAAGAGGGTTGCCGTGCTCCACGCGGCAACCCTCTTTGGGAGTTCGTTGCTATGTTTAGTTTAAAGGTGTTGCAAAGCTACACCTTTAAACTAAGCTCCAACATTCACGGGCAATTTCCCAATCTTCTTGGGTGTGAATTACTAAAACTCTGACCGCCGAATCAGATGCAGCAATATCGACATCAAGCAATTTTTGATTATTTTTATCTAAATCCAGTTTCAATCCCAAAAATTCAAATCCCGCACAGGCTGATTCCCTAACGATCGCAGCATTCTCGCCAACGCCTGCGGTAAAGACTAGTACATCTAAGCCCCCAAGACTAGCAACCATCGAGCCAATATGCGATCGCAAACTATGCACATACACATCCAAGGCTAGCTGTGCTTGCCGATCGCCCTCCGCGATCGCCTGAAGAACCAGACGCAGATCCGCCGAAATTTCCGAAATACCTAGTAATCCAGATTCGCGATTGAGGATGCGATCGAGTTTATCTACATCCATATCGGGCTGATGTAATAAATGAAGCAGAATCCCCGCATCAATGGAACCCGAACGACTACCCATCACCAGCCCCTCGAGGGGAGTAAATCCCATCGTCGTATCAATACTCTCACCGTGATGGATCGCGGCGAGGGAACAACCATTTCCCAAATGACAGGTAATCAATCGCAAATCTTTAACCTGACGATTGAGAATTTGAGCGGTGCGATCGCGGCAGTACTGATGGCTAATCCCGTGAAAGCCATAGCGCCTTATTCCTTGCTCGGTATACTTAGTGGGAATCGCGTAAGTATAGACCGCAGGAGCTAAATGAGCATGAAAAGCGGTGTCGAAGACCGCCACTTGGGGCTTGTTCTTAAATAATTTTTCGGTGGCGATAATTCCTTCGAGATTGGCGGGATTGTGAACTGGGGCAAAGATAGCTAATCGCGCGATCGCTTCTTTGACCTGATCGTTAATCATCGTACTTTGGCGATATTCTGCTCCTCCATGAACGATACGATGTCCGATGATATCTACTTCTAGAGGGCTATTGAGAACGGATACTTCCCCACTCCAAAGGGTTTCCAGCATATGTTCGATAATCTCAGGACGAGAAGTTGCTGAGATTTCCTCTTCTAAAACTTTGCCATATTGGGGCTTAACCTTAATTTCGGCAAAACCCTCATGGTGCGTCCAGTCGATGCTCGCTTCCCAAATTGGCTTAGGCGGTGAGTTGGGCAATCCATCGGGAAGATCGTATAGGCAACTTTTTTGGCTGCTTGAGCCTGCATTGAGAACTAAGATTTTCATTGCTTATTATGGAAATATTCTTATGGAAATATTCTTATGGAAATATTCTTAAGTACCCGACAACGATCGCAGTTCAGCATCCATAAAGCTGCGATCGCCCAGTACCTTTAGCATGGGACCTAACGCACCAAACTGAACCACACTGAGGGATGCGGCTGGCACATCAATGCGATCGCGATATCTTCCCAAATCGATCCCCAATAGGTTACAAAGGATTACCCGAATCGTTGCCTTGTGCGAAACCACTAATACATTGCCCGATGGATAGATCTCTTGAATCTCAGCAACTACTAACGAAGCTCGACTCGCCAGTTGCACTGCGGTTTCGCCACCCGTGGGCGGATTCCATGCAGGTTCGCTTAACCAGCGTAGATAGTCGTCCTTGTAATTCTCCCTCACAAATTCATTACTCAGTCCTTCCCATTTGCCATAACGTAATTCCTTTAGCCCTTCCCGAAACTGCATTTCTGCACCGATCGCTTCGCATAAAGGTTTAGCTGTGGCGATCGTCCGTTTCATCGGACTGACAAATACTGCATCCCAAGCGATCGCCTGATGAGCCTTACCAAAGGCGATCGCCATTTTTACGCCATTATCAGTTAGATCGGGATCGAGCTCGCCACAATAGCCTCCAGTAATACTATAGGTGGTTTCACCGTGACGGAGTAGATATAAATTTAAGCTCATAATTGTTTCTAATTAAACAGCAAGTAATACCAAATCACAAAATGGCGTAGCCATTTTGTGATTTTAAAACCCTTACTGGGTTTAGTTTTCAATTCCCAAAAGTGTAGCCACACTTTTGGGAATTGGTATAACTAAAAAAGCCTTGCTTTGCAAGGCTTTTTTAGTTAGTGGGGATAGCGCCAGTTCACAATTTCAGGTTTATCGATGCCATTCTCATAGGCATATTGACGGCATTCGATCTGTTGATTGCGAAGAGATTCCTTCGCATGAGCGCCAATAACCTGAAGTTTCGGTACGCGGTCAATCACATCGATCGCGAGGCTAAAGCGATCGACTTGGTTGTTGATGGCGAGTTCCAATGGCGTATTGATATTGCCCTTCTCTTTATAGCCACGCACATGCAAGTTTTTGTGGTTGGTGCGGCGATAGGCGAGGCGATGAATTAACCAAGGATAGCCGTGGAAGTTGAAAATAATCGGTTTATCAGTGGTAAAGAGAGAATCAAAATCGCGATCGCTCAAACCATGCGGATGTTCGGTATCGGGCTGAAGCTTGAACAAATCCACGACATTAATAAAGCGAATCTTCAATTCGGGGAAATGCTCCCAGAGCAATGTTGTCGCAGCTAAAGCCTCAAGGGTGAGGATGTCACCACAACCGACCATCACCACATCGGGCTCAACACCTTGATCGTTGCTTGCCCAGTCCCAAATGCCTAAGCCCTTGGTACAGTGCTTAATCGCCTCGTCCATATCCATAAATTGCAAATGCATTTGCTTATCGCAGACGATCACATTCACATAGTCGGTACTGCGCAAGCAGTGATCGGAGACCGATAGCAAACTATTGACATCGGGCGGCAAGTAGATGCGCGTTACTTCCGCACTCTTGTTAACGACCACATCTAAAAATCCAGGGTCTTGATGGGTAAAGCCATTGTGATCTTGCCGCCATACCGTAGAAGTGATCAAGAGGTTGAGCGATGAAATGGGTGATCGCCAAGGAATCTCTTGGCTAATTTCCAGCCATTTGCAATGCTGATTGATCATGGAGTCGATCACATGGACGAAAGACTCATAGGTAGAAAAGAATCCATGTCTACCCGTCAGCAAATAACCCTCTAGCCATCCCTCTAGGGTATGCTCGCTGAGGATTTCCATCACGCGCCCATCAGCAGCAAGCTCACCCCCATCGGCATCCTCAGGCAGGTATTCCGCAATCCAGAACTTTTTACTTACTTCGTAAACTGCTTGCAGCTTATTGGATGTATTCTCATCGGGACCAAAGACACGGAAATTGTCCATGTTTTGACGCATCACATCACGTAAAAACACACCTAAGGGTTTGGTGTTTTCCACTTCGATTTGTCCTGCGCGATCGATTTGTACGCCGTAATTACGAAAATCAGGCATTCTCAAAGCGCGGCGCAATAGTCCACCATTTGCGATCGGATTGGCACTCATGCGGCGATTGCCCGTCGGTGCAAGATCCTTTAATTCGGGAATTAACTTACCCGCAGGATCGAACAATTCTTGCGGTTTATAGCTTTGCATCCAATCTGCCAACATTTGTAAATGTTCGGGATTGTTATGCATTCCTGAAAGTGGAACTTGGTGCGCCCGCCAAAAACCTTCCACCTTATGTCCATCTACTTTTGTGGGTCCCGTCCAACCCTTAGGCGTGCGCAATACGATCATTGGAAACTTGGCTCTTGTGGGCGTACCCGTAGATCTGGCTTCCTGTTGAATCCGTCTAATCTCGTTTAGGCAATGCTCTAGGGTAGCGGCGATCGCTTGATGCATCGATTCGGGTTCGGAACCTTCCACAAAGTAAGGTTGATAGCCATAACCCACAAATAGACTTTCTAGTTCTTCGTGGCTAATTCGCGATAGGACGGTGGGATTATTAATCTTATATCCATTTAAGTGCAGAATGGGCAATACAGCACCATCTCGAATGGGATTGATAAATTTGTTAGAATGCCAGGCCGTCGCGAGGGGACCAGTTTCCGATTCACCATCGCCAACCATCACCACTGAAATCAGATCGGGATTGTCAAATACCGTTCCGTAAGCATGGGAAACGCTGTAACCGAGTTCGCCGCCCTCATGGATCGATCCTGGAGTCTCAGGTGTACAGTGACTACCAATCCCTCCTGGAAAGGAAAACTGCTTGAAGAAGTGCCTCATGCCTTCTTCGTCCTCGCTGATATTGTGATAGATCTCCGAGTAAGTTCCTTCTAAATAGACAGGGCCTAAAATTCCAGGTGCGCCATGTCCAGGACCTGCTAAAAAGATGGCATTGAGATCGTATTTTTTAATGAGACGATTCATATGCGTATAGACAAAACTCATGCCAGGACTCGATCCCCAATGCCCTAGCAAGCGATTTTTGATATGTTCTGGCTTTAGGGGCTCGCGCAAAAGCGGATTTTCGCGTAGATAGATCATCCCGATCGCTAGATAGTTGCAAGCCCGCCAGTAGGCATCTATTTTCCGAAGTTCTTCTGTACTGAGAGGATTTCCGACAACGGTCGAACGCGCCTTACCATAGCAGCTAATATTCGCGTTATTGATAGTAGAAGAGTCTGTGTCAGTTATTTTGAGAGGAGTTGATACCATAAGATTACGATTTGTTCCTGTCGCTAATTTGATTGAGCCTTCTGACTTCACAACTTTAACCGACATTCCCAAAATCCTTGGTGATTTGCATATCTCCTTTAGATTTGTGTGCTGGGATCGCTTATATCTAGGAATAGGGTTTAGTTGGTTTAGATTAGATCTATTGCGCCACTGAGCTTATAAACCCAAAGACCTGTAGCGTGCGCTACAGGTCTTTGGGTTTTATATTTAATTGCGCCTAGCTACTTATCAGGGGAATATCGATTGTGGCATTCATTACTTTTGCTCTGTAATTGCCCAGCAATTACAGAGCAATTACCGAGCAATTACTAGACAAGCCCAAATTTTGTTGTCAAAAAAAGTTAACATTAACTTAATAATTCGCTAGCTCTAGGCAAAAGATCCTACTAAGTAAGTAGGATTAATTAAATATAAAACCCCAAAACCTGCGGCGCACGCGCAGCG
>NZ_LIRE01000631.1 GCF_001402795.1 Pseudanabaena sp. 'Roaring Creek' | reverse complement strand
CCATTTGGAATGTTTGCACCCCTTCCTACAGGTAGTACTCAGATGTCATGCCCGATCGTTAAAAGCTGGGGAACCACTGTAGAACTATGTTTTATCAGAGATATCATCCGAGTAATTAAATGGATTATCTGGACTAACTTTGCAATTACCTGTTTTTTAAACCTATGAGTTTCTTAGCAGACTGGTGGTTTGCCACATTTTCTTTAATATTTTTTCTTGTATTAGCTGCCATCCTCGATCCGACAGGTGCGGTTAATTCTTTTATGATCATGCTAATCGACCTAGTAAAAGGAGTACTGCCAGATACCCCCAAAGACATGACCATAGCCTCTTGGGTAACATCATTTCAGGCATCCTTTCCTATAGTTGGAGGTGAAATACTTGTAGAGGTCATCAACGGTATTCTCGGCATGATCGGGCTACTGATGATATTTAAAATTTGGAAATTACTTCCTTTTGTATAGATGGCAGAGTTACAAGTACCTAACCTCACAGCAATTATTGGAGAATTTGGATCTGGTAAATCACTCTACTC
>NZ_LIRE01000630.1 GCF_001402795.1 Pseudanabaena sp. 'Roaring Creek' | reverse complement strand
ATATGTGTATATGTATGATTCCCTATTTTGTGATAAGTTCCGACAGATTTAGATTTGGATTACTTACTTAGCTGGGTTTACTAGTAAGTAGTTCAGCATAATAAAAACTAAACCCAGAAGCGAGTACCGCCCGCTACGCGGGCGGTACTCGCTTCTGGGTTTTAAGTTTACTTATAGCTAGCTACTTAAGTTGGATTACTATGGGGATTAGCGATCGCTTTCTGCCAGATTTCCTTATGCTTTTCCTATTAAAGACATATAAAAACAAGAAATAGCGGTGCGAGGCAAAGCCCTGCACCGCTATTTCTTGACTGGGAAGGGAATAGCGATAATTTGGCGATAATTATTAATAATCCTTAGTTATTTATTATTTATAGGGATTGATTATTTAAGTACCTCAGCATAATTAAAATCCAGAGCTAAAACCTGCGGCGCACTCTGCGCGTGCGCCGCAGGTTTTAGGGTTTTATACTTAAATTAAGCCCACTTACTCACTTAAACCAAAGTTGTAAGTTTTTAGAGTCTGGAGCATGGCGAGAAATAGATTAGAAGATTGTCTCAAACGAAATTATGATGCTATTCAAGCCCGCGATCGTGCTTATGAACCG
>NZ_LIRE01000629.1 GCF_001402795.1 Pseudanabaena sp. 'Roaring Creek' | reverse complement strand
ACCAGGCCAAAATAGTTGGCCGCCATCAGTGCACCGACCCACAGACCGTCCACTGTATCGGCCAGGCGCAGCGCCAGGTAGGTACTGAGCAGACCGGAGCCGAGCAACATCAGCAGGGTGGCGAAGTACAGCGAGCGGAATGACTTCCAGATCAATCGCATTGGCGGGTAAAGCTCCTCGTACGCAGTGTCGATAAACGGCGTCAGGCCTGGCCAGCCAGAATAGGACGCTCCTGGACGTTATGTCATCGCAGCGCGGTTAAATTCCATGCTCGTGCCTACGATGTAACTTTCGATGAATTCTGCAGCGAACAGTTCGACAGCATATCGCCGTGGTTTCGTCGCTCGCGGGCGGCATATAGGTTATGCG
>NZ_LIRE01000628.1 GCF_001402795.1 Pseudanabaena sp. 'Roaring Creek' | reverse complement strand
AAGTGCCGCAACGTCTAATTTTTTACTGGCAAGGGAGTACCAAAGCTCAAAATAGAGTATCCATTTTGAGCTTTGAAAACCCTTACTGGGTTTGGTTTTTATAGCTGTCGCCAAGTGTACTAGGACATAAAACCCAAGGATTAATTGGCGGCGCGAAGCGCCGCCAATTAATCCTTGGGTTTTGATTTGTCCTAATTCAAGTGACTGTAGCTATAATTCACGAAAGTGTTGTCACACTTTCGTGAATTGGTATTACGCACTCTGGGGTGTAACGCCACCAAATATTTTTTGTTAGGATAGCCCCATGAATGAGGTATAACTGCCATGTGCATCTGCATCAATTGCACCTATGTCGATCGCTGCATCACCTATCACTCCGTTGAGAGCCTCCACCAGCAACCCCATCTAACCGAAAATCCAGATTTTGAGGCTCTCTCTCCCACGATTAATGTTAATATCCGCACGGAATCCGAAGATATTCAAATGGAATGGGATGTAGTTGGCTGTGAGAGTTTTTCGGCAGAAGTGGGGAAATGGGTAAAATTGCGTCCAGGCGAACTTGTCCCCACTTAAAAGATCATAGTTTTCAGTTTAGCTAAGTAACTAGGCAAAATTTAATATAAAATTCCAGAACCTGTAGCGCAAGCTGCGCTTGCGCTACAGGTTTTGATTTTCGGTTTTCATTATGCCCAACTACTTATAGCTATATTCACTTAAATTAAGACATCAAACCC
>NZ_LIRE01000061.1 GCF_001402795.1 Pseudanabaena sp. 'Roaring Creek' | reverse complement strand
AAAGAGGAAGAGAATCATACTTTGCCTGTCTACTAGGAAATTGCCAAGAAAAAGAATTAAAGCTACGGATTGCTTTTACAAAAGGAAGAAGCAAGAGTTGGGAGCAAAACATAAGCAAAGAAAAACAGAAAAAAACAAGCCGCTTGAGCAGCGATTCCAAAGGGTATGGCTTGCCATTGATGCCGAGACTCGTGAAATTGTGGGTTGTTATATCGGTGATCGTTCTGGGGAATCAGCGCAGAAATTATGGGAATCGTTGCCTAGTGTCTATCGCCAATGTGCGGTTATTTACAATGATTTATACTTGTCTTATCCTGTCGTACTACCCAGTAAACGTCATCGGGCAGTCGGCAAAGAAACAGGCAAAACCAACTATATTGAGAGATTTAACTGTACGTTACGACAACGAGTATCAAGACTAGTTAGAAAAACTCTATCCTTTTCTAAGAAGTTAGAAAACCATATTGGAGCTATTTGGAATTTTATTCATCATTACAACGCTTCTTTGCCTGCTCGTGTTTCCTTTCCTTTTTAGGACTACCAATGATTGAGTTAGTTAGGATGATAAGCGCCGCTTATCATCTTTTAGGTTTGCAAAAATTGTATTACCATACTTGAGATTCTAAGTTATAGAAGTATTAAACTATATGCTTTTCCGAGATTTTCTCTGGTTGTAAGGGTAATAGTTTTGATAACTTTAATCTCAAATTTTACAGATATTTACCCTCTAGTTCCAAGGGGAGAGTTCGATCGAGATTCTTCTCTCCCTCCAGTTATGAATAATAGATCGCCCACTTTAAATTCGCTTTCTAAGGATTGCTAGAGGTCAGGAATTTGTGAAGTAATTCCTCAATTTTCTCTGACTGAAAATTCTTAGCAAATTGCAGAATTTGCTGGATAAATGGCTGATAGCGATCGTCCTTTTGCGCGATTTCTTCAGCGACTTGAGTCAATTTTCTTATTAAACCATCTTGAACTAGCTCAAGTAAGATTTGCAAGTCCGCAGGCTCGGGAGCAATTATTTTGAGATCGCTATCAGTATCTTGTGTTGCAGTTACTTCATACTTCCAAGTGATTTGAAGATGAGTTGCTAAGGCATCAAATAAATCATTTGTATGAACTGGTTTGGCAATGAAATCATCACCACCAGCCTCAATACTCATCTGGCGATCGGCTTGGGATACGGATGCAGATGAAATTATAACTTTTAAATTTCGTAAGTTCCTATCACTCCGCAAATGCCTCAATAGTTCAAAGCCATCCATGACGGGCATAGATAAATCGAGAATGACTAAATCTGGTAAATCTCTTCGCATTTTCTCTAATCCTTCCAGTCCGTTTTCGGCTTCAGAGATAATAAAACCTAACGGTTCTAATAGGGACGAAATTACGCCCCGATTTTCCCAGCGATCGTCCACGACCAAAATCTTCTTCTTCTTCCCTACATATCCAATAATATTTCCAGATCCACTGGTCTGCTGTTGATTCCAATCGGCTGCTAGTGGTAACTCTAACTCAAAGAAAAACGTACTTCCTACCCTCAGTTCGCTCTCCACCTGAATTTGTCCCCCCATCATCTGGATAATTTGTTGACTGATAGCAAGTCCTAACCCCGTACCTTCAGCTTGACGACTTTTGTCTCCTACCTGTTCGAAAGCTCGGAATAGTTTCTTGATATTCTCTGGAGAAATGCCAACTCCTGTATCCGTAACGGAAAAGCGGAGATGAGCTGAGTTAAGTCGATCGGTAGTGAAGTTTCTCGGTTCGACTTTGAAGGTGACACTACCTTTGTCGGTAAACTTGATGGCATTACCCAAAAGATTGATCGAGACTTGGAGCAAGCGTTTCTCGTCAGCGATGATGCCACTCGGTAGGTTGTGATCGGGTTCGTAGATGAAATCTATGCCTTTTTGTTGCGCCCGAATTTGAGAAATCTCAACAACACCCTGAATTAGGGAAGGCAAATGTACGGGTTGGGGTAAGAGTTCTAGTTTTCGGGCTTCAATTTTAGAGATGTCGAGAATGTCATTAATTAGGGTCAACAGATGAGAACCACACTGGTGAATGATGTTGATTCCATGCCTTTCTTTTTCAGGGAGTTGTTTGGAACGCCCAAGAATTTGCGCGTAGCCAAGGATTCCATTTAAGGGCGTGCGGAGTTCGTGGCTCATGTTGGCAAGGAATTCACTTTTAGCTAGGTTAGCGTTATCGGCAACCTGTTTCGCGGTCTGAAGTTCTATGGTGCGCTCTTCCACCCGACTCTCTAGTGCTTCGTTTGATTTCTGGAGGGCGGAGAAGGAGTCTTTGAGTTTTTGTGCCATGCGATCAAAGGAGGTGGAGAGAATTTCCAACTCATCCATCTCGGAACTATTCAGTAAGGCAGGGGTGGGTTCTCCCAAGGGATTTACATCAGACCATACTAATTGGTTGCATCCTTCCACTATCGGCTGTAGGCGTTGATTTAGATAGCGGACAAACCAAATAACCACTAAAGCTAAAATAATGGCAGCTCCTATAGCTCCCCCAATGGCAATACCCAACACGGGAAGCACTACGACATTTTTGGGTACAGAGGCAATCATCAGCCATTTGGTTCCCGAAACCCGATCGTAAGCCCAGATTTTTCCCTCCGCCTCAAAGAGTCCCGACGATTCCTCCTGTATCCGTCCCCAGATCGATCGGAGCTCGGGAATATCGGCATAGCCAGCTAAAGCTTTGGCCTTGGCTGGATTGGGGGGATAGCCGAGGAGTTGCCCCTTTTGACTGAAAAGGGCAAAATAGCCCTGATCGTGGATCACCTTACCGTTAATGCGATCGCTGATGGCGGTTACATTTAGATCCGAGGAGGTAAAGCCCAGCATTTTTCCCTTTTCATCAAAGAGAGGATAGGAGAAGGTAGTAATCGTCATGCCATCCCAATCGTAGGGATCGTTCCAAGCAGGTTTTCCCGCTTGAACTGCAAAGGTGTAGTAGCCCTCCTTGGGATAATATTCGGCATCGATTACATCCAAATAGCGACTGTCGTTGTCGGGAGGGGGCAGGCGATTTCCCACGGATTTGGGTGAACCTTGATCGCGATAGAAATAGGGGTAGTACCATTCCCGATCTGGGAGGAGTCCGTAAGCGGTTTGACCAAAACCCATGCCCATCATGAGGGGTGGACGTTGCTTAAAAAACTCAAAAATTAATGCTTTGTAGTCCATCGCTGTAGCGTTTCCCTGCATTCGGCGGACTTGGATTGCAGTTTTCATCCCAGCTGAGGAGGTTTCAAATTGGGTAATATCGGTTTCTATTTCCCGCACTTTGGTGCGGAGGGTTTGCCGAATTTCGTTTCTAGCTTGACTATCCAAGGCTTGATAGACCCAGAAAGACATGGCTCCCAATCCGACAAAGGTTCCTCCCAAAACCGACAGCAGGAGGCTATTTCCGATCGATCGGTGAGATAGGAGTTTCAAAAACCGATCTTTAGCGATGGTCAGAACATGCATGGAAGGGTTTCAGATAAATGGATAAAAAGGTTTAACTAAAAAAAGTTATGTTTAGATCTCTTGCGTGAATAGTTTTTCTGCTTTGCCAATTAACCGCCGATAAACTGCCAATAAACTTCCGATAAACTATTTACGCCTCTAGACAGTTTTTTATACAAAAAACCCGTTCTCTTTAAAGGATGGTACAGCACTTTTCATGGAAATGGAATACGCTGTGACAGTTGAAATGTATCAAACGACAGCGATATTGGCGAGTGGCGACAGCGATCAACTCCGTCATTTTTTGCCGATCTCAAGCTGTCGCGACAACTAGCGATAGATCATCAAATCTATAGTTGGATTAGCGTCTAGCTGCCTCATCAATAGCTGTCATCTGGTAAACGACAGCATATTTAACCCTAGAGTTGATCGTTGTCGTCCCGCCAATTGCCGTGTCATTTAATAATGCGATCGCAGTCACAAATAATTCGGGCAGTAAAAAAGCACCATTACCGATTGGCTAGGGCACTTAGCTATTATTTAATGTGTAATTCTTCTAACAAAGAATCTGTAGGCGGCTATTTAAAACAGGAGATTTAGTATTTATTGCTTGTTCAACAACATCTGCACCATAGTTAACCCCTCCTACTTCCTGAATAGCAGAGCGCAGTCTCACAGCATTATTTCGATAAGTAGGCTCTTCAAACACTCGCTTAATTGCTGTCTTTAAATTCAAATTATTCAGTTTCGCAAGAGGGACAACTTCAGCAACTCCAATTTGTGCAAGCCTTGCTGCCATTCCTGGTTGATCGGTAGTAATTGGAATAGCAACCATAGGAATGCCACTACTTAAACAACTTAATGCTGTACTTCCTGCATGAGTAATAACTAGGTGAGACCGATTAATCAGTTGTTGATGAGGTGGAAAAGGAACTACAAGCGGATTTCCGGGGAAATTAGTTTTCGATGGATCTGCTTTTGGGTTTCCTAAAGAAATGACTAACTGTGCATCAATATCTAAGCAGGCTTCGGCAATGCGGCGAAAAACTTCCCAATTATGGCTTTGCAATGTACCCAAATTTGCATATATCAAGGGTTTACCATTCAGTTCTTCAAAAGAGAAAGACTGCTGTTCTAGAGATACAGTCTCTATATCTAATGGATTCTTGAGTGGTCCTACATAATGAAACCAGGGTACTATTTGTTTGCGGGGAAAATCTAGTTCCTGAGGCAATTGTGCTATTTGTGCAATTTGTGAATATGCATCATCTCGCTTGAGCAGAGGAGTAAGATGCCATTTTTCTCTTTGCTGAACTAAAATATCCCAAATATCTCTAGTTAGGTAATTGATCAAAATATTACCTACTTGGTTTCGCAGTTTAGCCCACCATATATTTTTATATTTCCAGTGAGTGAAATAAGGAGGAATATTTGGTTCCCTATTAATAGGGAGTGCATTACAAACAGTGATAAAAGGTAAGTTTAGATAATCAGCTACAGTTCCTCCAGCCGTGGTTACTTGATCGATAAGAAGCAGATCTATTCCATTATTGCGAATAGCTGTTGGGGCATCACGGAATAACATCTTAGCTTCTTTCTCAAAAAACTGAATGGCAAATTTCAATCCTTGCAATCCAGTTAATTGACCTAATTGAGCATACATCTTATCAATACTGCCAATAGGGAAATCACTAGCTCCAATTTCGTAAAATCCTAAGTTTGACTGAGAAATCTTTTTTTCTACATCTGGTACTCCAAACAATGTGACTTTGTGACCGCGCCTCAATAGTTCATCTCCTAAATTACACATAGGGTTTAAATGACCAATTGCTCCGGGGCACAGAATACCAATATGAGCCATTTTTTTACTGATTATATAGAGCAGGCTACTTCAGTATATTGCTCTGACGGAGAAATTAGCAAACATCCGTATATGAAAAGTAATGAATTATGAATCAATTATTCTAGAGGAAAAAATTAACTACAGAAATTGATAGATGCTTGATTAGCAATGGTGCATTCATCTTCATATTTCCATATCTAAAATACCAATAATAGCGATCGCCACAGGACTAACTGCTCAAGTTTTAGTTTTCGGTTCTAAGAGACAAAACATATCTGCGATCGCCTCTACGAATATCGCGATCGCGGGATGGCTTGGAATGATATGGCGATCTTGTACCGCTCGGACTTCATGGGACAAAGCCTGAGCCGTGCTTTGAAAGATGTTGGTATTCCTGTGGAATGGTTGAACGCAGACAGTAACAGTAAGCGTTACAATCCCGCAGCGCAGAGCGTGAAATTGCTCACAATGCACATTAGTAAAGGTCTGGAGTTTCCTGTGGTGTTTATTGCGGGTGTGGGATTTATGCCCAATCGGTCAGAGGCGATCGCGGATGAGGCGAGGTTGTTGTACGTGGCGATGACTAGGGCGACTGAGTATTTAGAATTATCGTGCGATCGCGATTCGGCATTTGTGAAGAGATTGGAGAGGGTTGCCTAGGGTAGCGATCGGTGGGGTTACAAAATGCGATCGCAACTAAACCCAGTCTCATACAAGTTACAATCTTGGCAAACTTCCACTAGAACCGATGATCGACAATCGCCAATATGCACCTGCAACCCAACGGAACCGCGATGCTATCTTAGAGGTGCTTTTACGAGTTTTACCTCAAAAATGCACGGTGTTAGAGATTGCCAGTGGTACAGGAGAACATTCTGTCTTTTTTGTACCCCATTTACATCCGTGTCTGTGGATATCTTCAGACCCTAACCCTATGGCGATAGCTAGTATTACTGATTGGCAAAAGCACTATCCATCCGACAATTTAGCCGCACCCTTACAGATTGATGTCACCGCACATCATTGGTACTGTAACGATAATCTACAAAATAAAGGCATTCAGGCGATCGTCAATATCAACATGATTCATATTTCACCTTGGCAAGCCTGCTTAGGATTAATGGAGGGGGCGAAAAATCTTTTGGCAGCAGGTGATATTTTGTATCTCTATGGTCCATTTAAACAAGATGGCAAACACACTAGTATGAGTAATGCTGAGTTTGATGCAAGTTTGCGACTCCAAAATCCTGAGTGGGGAGTACGAGATCTTGAAGATGTAATTACTGTCGCTGCCAACCAAAATTTAGTACTGCAACAAATTCAACCTATGCCAGCGAATAATCTCTCTGTGATTTTTAAGATGCTTGATTAGGCTCGATCGCTTACCGTTACAAAGTGCGATCGCGCTGGGGATCGCAAACAGTTACAAACCATTGTAAATATTTAACTTCGTTAAGCGTGGAAATACTAATTTCAATTTTCCACTAGAACCACGATCGCCTATCTAGCCCCACAAGCGCTACAATCTTGGCAAATTTCCACTAGAACATCATGGGATTAGTATCTGGCAATGACTAGGGCTACTGAGTATTTAGAATTGTCGTGCGATCGGGATTCGGTGTTTGTGAAGAGATTGGAGAGAAGTGTCTTCTAACAAAGCTAATGTTGACAATTGCATTCAAGACAGAGCGGGGACGCTTCACTTTTCCAATCTCTAAAAATTAATTATTTCGATCTGCGCTCGCTTCAGATGCATCTGAGAGTTCTCGCTTAGAAAATCCCCATAGAAAGATTAGAGCAATGCAAGTTATCATTAACCATTCTGGTGGAACGAGGCTATCAGAAAAGACTTTGAGCAATAGACGCAAGCCCACTAATAAGACAGTAAAATAGCCCGCAGACTCAAGGTGCGTAAATTCTTCCAACTTTTTGATAAAAAGTCCTGCCAAAAAGCGCAATGAGATAATTCCCACTACTCCGCCAATCAAAACCAGCCAAGTTTCCTGTGCCACTGCTATTGATACTGTTACACTATCGATCGAGAAGGCAAGATCTGTAAACGATACAAGTAACACGACTTGCCATAATTTATTCGCCATACGTACTGGACGCTTGGCATCATGACCTTCCTTAGACTTTTCTAAGAAAAATTTACCAGACAGCCAAAGTAGGTAAAGAGAACCAGCTAGTTCAAATTGCCAATATTTCATTACCCACGTCGCAGCAAAAATCAAAATTACACGCAACGCCAATGCCCCAATCACACCGTAACGTAGCGCCCATTTCTCCTGATTAGGATCTGGCAAACTGCGTATGATCGCGGCAAGGGCGACTGCATTATCAGCAGACAGAATTGCCTCTAACAGAATTACCACCAATATAATAGGGATGACTTCAACACTAAAGAATGAAACATCCGTATTTAGAAATTGCTCAAACATTCGGTGGAATCCATAACAAAAAATCAATAAAGCATCACTAGTATATAAAACTTTAGGCTATTAGGAGTTGACATCGATTCGCGTAAAACTATCCCGTGAAAGGCTTAAGATATAGATATAGCAGTATTTTTGATGACCAATATCGTGCCGCAAGCTCCTGATAACAATCAAGTGGCATGGGAAAAGCTAGAGAGCTATTCTCGCGAATTGGCGAACGAAGGCAAAGAGCTTTATATCGTTGCTGGCGGGACTGGCACTGGTGGAGAGGGCAAGAACGGAACTGCCAACAGCTTGCGAAATGGTGTCACCGTCCCCGCCAAGATGTGGAAAGTCATTTTGGTGCTAGATGACCCCACCAAAGGCTTAACGGGAGTTAATGCCAATACCCGCACGATCGCTGTCATCATGCCGAATAAGCAAGGCAAGCACCAAAAATGGCAAGATTTCTGTGCGACCGTCGATGATGTCCAGAAGTTGACGGGCTATAACTTCTTTACCAATGTTGCGCCCGACATCCGAGCCAAGATCGATGCGAAGAAAGGCTGTTAAGTTTCGATGACGGTAGTTTTTAAGCCGACCAGATCGAGGTCGATCGCGCCGACGATATAAACATCGATCTCGACCTGTCCGACTTTAAAAACTTGGACGTTTTCTAATGCCGAGATCTCCATTTCCAGATCGCGGAAGCGCTGGGCGATCGCCCGTTCGTCGTCGTCATACCATTCCCGTTCGTCGGTGACGGGCGCGAAAAATTCCTGTAGAGCGATCGCTTCGATAGGTGCGATCGCGGGTTTATTTGCCCTATGAAGAATATTTGCGGGTAAAAGGGTTGTTGATTCCCACAAGAACGGTTCTAGTGGAAATTCGGATTCACTAGGGAATTGCAAACCTTTGGCTAGGGTCGAAAGGCGATCGAAGATTTTTTTGGAGGTCATGGGTAAAGTTTGATTTATATGACGATATTGAAGAAAAGCCTGAATGATACAAAATGCACGAATCGTTATACCCGTGCAAGCTTCTAGGGCTTTGCGCTGTATCTATTGAATGTTAGTTTGATTTAATTCTGCGAACTCTTGGGAGTATAGCTGCGACAGAAATTCATAATTTATTTTTTTACCTACACCTGTTGCACTAATTGCTGGTGGATACATCATTTCATAGGCAACGGGTAAAATAATTCCAGCAAATACTGCTATACCACCTAAAAAGATGAGATTCTTAAAAAGACAAATTCCCATAACCGCAACTCCAGATAGTGGCGCTAAATATTGCCAGATCTGTTTCCAGAAGTGATACCTTTTCAAACCTTTCTTACATTGATGACATACTTCTGGTTTGAGGGTAATTCTTCCATTACTGCCAATCCTACTGGTATCGAGAATAGCATCCACAGCATCTTCGGCTAATCCCTGTGGTGGGTTAGCAATTACGATTTTCAACTCTGCGATCGCATCAGGATTGGGGGATTCACAAACAACGCAACGGTGAGGGAATTTGACACTTTGAAAAAACGGAAGAGCGATGTCGTAGGTCATGATTAGATTTACTAATGCAAATATAACTTGATATCGTAAGCTATTGGACTTCAAAGGTGGGTATGACAATGAGCGATTGCTGTTATAAAGTGCGATCGCGAATTGGATCGGATAGCGTAATATTATTGCTCTGGGCGAATTTCCACTAGAACCCGATGCGATCGCCTGTCTATAAATCAATGCCCAAAATACCCCACTGCGATCGCTGTCTCCACAATGCCCCCAGTGCATACACTAAGAAGCACCATAGACATTATCTAGGGTGCTTCTTATGTGATGTGACAATTAAACTTTAGTGCAAAGTCTGCTTGACGATTGGGCTGAAAGTACTGTTCGCAAATTTTTGGGCGATCGTATGTTTCGCAAAATATGACGAAATTTTATTGCCACATTTTTACAGATCGCCATATCGGAAAAAGACAATAGAACGCTATTTATAAAAACCGCAGCACATTAGATATTCTGATTTTCTCTTTTGGAAATGCTCGTTTTTTGCGAGAAGTCTTGGCGGCAAGTAATGCAACAATAAATTTTAAAATCATTTCTTTTCAATCATCTTTCGATTAGTAGAAGCTTGAGCTAGATAGATGAAATTAATACTTCCACAACTGATGCAACCACTGTTGCTGTCAGAGCTAAAGTGAAAAGGCGACCATTAGAGCGTCCTGAACCTAGAAGGCTAGAATTTCTTCCAAAAGCAAAAAATAGAGACCAAGCTTGAGATTGGCTAATATTTTCAAAGTTGTTGAAGTTAGGAAAAAAAATAGGAGACATATCAGTTTTCTTGTTTAAGTTCTATTACGTGTAATAAAACTTAACATTGTGTTATTTGTTTCGCAAGCCTTTTTCACGATGAGCTTAATATTTATGTCATTAGAAATAAGTCTTTTGATTAATAAACCCATTATGCTCAAATTAATGATGATTCTTATTTCAAGTCAAAAGGTTACTGCACAGATTGAATAAGGTGATTTAGGTATGGATCGCCATGTGTTACAAGATGTGATCTCACTTTGTAACGGTTAGCGTGACATCATAATTGTTGGCAGTTTTCCTCAAAACAATGACCAAAATACCCGACTGCGATCGCCCTAACTTGTAATGCGTTGCAACATAGTTAAAACATATCTCTATGCTTTACTCACATCATCAAACTCTGCAAGATCTTCTCGTTGTTCAAAACTGGCACGAAGCAGATTTAGAGACGAAAAGATTAACTTTTCAAATTAACCCAGAAGAGTTATGGGGTGACTATGGGTTATCAGAAAGGCACGAATTAATTCCAAAAATCAAAGCTTTTTCAAAGGAAGAATTAGAGGAAATCGATCGACTTTGGGTAGAGCATAGCAACGGGCATTTCGGGTTCAGCGTTCAATGGCAAGTATATCAAGAACTTCTAGATGAACTTCGTTTAGAAAATGAGTTGCGGGAAGATAATGAGTTACCAGACATCAATTTTGATGATATCGATTTTGACAATTTAAGCGATAAAGAGCTACGAGAAAAAATAGAAGAGATAGAAGAAAAAAAGCGGACACCAATTCAAAAAAAATATCGTGTTAGAGGAAGATGGTCTTCTATGGCGGCTCTAGCTATTTTGCTTGGATGGTTAAGCAATGGGGCATCAGAATGGAGGTTTGATCGCGAAACAATGTATACAATTGACTCTCCAAAAGGTCATTTGCCCACTCTTGGCAAGCAAGAGCTAGGCTGTGCTTTTCATCATGGTTATATGCTTGATTGGGTTTTTGACAAACTTTACCTCAAACCTCAAGGAATAAGATTTCAGATTTGAATAGCCCTAAAATATTTTCCACTAGAACCGCGATCGACTAACGTTGCAAATCAATGCCGAAAATACCCCACTGCGATCGCTGTCTAAATAACGCCCATAGCAATTATCTAGTCTGTGCCATGCACCCCGAAGGCGCTAGAGGTGATTCATGCCCAGACTTTGCAGATGATGGTCAAGAGCTATGGTGTCCCGATGGCTATAAATTTGTGGACGATCAACTTGTTAAATTGCCAGTGCGCTATGAAACCAATCATGAGCCAAAGTTAACGCGATCGCAGCAGTTGCAGATTTTCATGAGGCATCCTGTATTTACGGGCTTGTGTCCGCAATACTGCTATGAGTATCCTAGCGATCGCCTTAATTGGAATTGCCCGATCTGTGGATGGGAAGGTTAAGACAGTAAGAGTCTTTTGAATGATCTTATGCCTTATACTGCAAATAATCGGTAATGCACATTTTTTAGTCTTAATCTTGAGGTTGATAATTTGTGCCAGACCAAATGCTATTAATTTCGAGCGCCTGAACTGACGCGCTAAATCTTTCCCAAACCAAGCCATTAACATCTGTTTCCTGTGAAAATTCTGAGGCTATTGGATCTTCCCAACCCACATGTCTTACTGTGCCAGCAGCGCAATTAGGATCTCGGCGGATCGAAAGATTAAGCATTTCTGTGCGCCATAATGCATATTCATTTTCGACCACTACACAAGGCTCAGCCCCCAAACGTTGGGAATAATCTTGAATTGTTGCCGCGAGATTATCAGTGGCGATCGCCAAATGAAATTTTTTCATGTTCAATTACTTAATAAGTTCGCTTTATACCGTTCACTTTTCCAGAATAGTATCAGTTGATATCTGAGTATATAGCGATCGCCTTGTAGGTTTTGCTAGTTGTTCTTATCAAACAACAGCGACATTGGCGAGTGGCGACAGCGCTCAACTCTGTCATTTTTACCGATCGCAAGCTGTCGCGACAACTAGCGATCAATCGTCAAATCTATAGATGGATAAGCGTCTAGCTATCTCATTAATAGCTGTCATCAGGTAAACGACAGCATATTTAACCCCAGAGTCGATCGTTGTCGCCCCGCCAATTGCCGTGTCATTTAATATTTGCCGCATCGGCAAGCTTATGGTCATAAAAACAATGATTTTCAAGCCTCAAAACCCAAACTTGCCATAGAAATATCTTAGAGCAAATAATTGTCACTTATTTG
>NZ_LIRE01000627.1 GCF_001402795.1 Pseudanabaena sp. 'Roaring Creek' | reverse complement strand
CTCTCCGACACCTCCTCCCATACCAGCAAAGTTTTCGAGTAATCAAACTCATTAGGACTAGGCAAACTAGCAGGATGAGAACGCAGGATTTTAGAATTAAAAGCGATCGCTCGTTTATGCTTAAAGCCAAACCCATCACCCGAACTACCACGGCAAGCATTGAGCAAAGGGCAAGTCTCACAAATAATTTTCGTGTCAGCGATCGCCTTATCGCGCAGAGCAGCGATTGCCCCCGTCCGCGAGCAATTTGCCTGAGTATCTAAAGACTCGCCCGACTTAGCACGGCGCAATTTACCAGATTTATGAGTCAAGCCATTGTGACGAGCAGGCAGAATTTCCCAATCCTGCAAAGTGGAAGTCGTGACATTGCGCGAATCATTAGATATATAGACGATCCTTTCAACACCATCAAACATTTCAGGACGCAAGCGCCCCGCATCATAGCTTTTGCCCGTACCTGTTGCTGAAGCATCGAGGACATGTTTGTGAGTTAATAATGAATCCCGCCAAGTTTCCAGCCTTGTTTCTGACTCATATTCAAATTGGGGTAGGGCTGGTTGAGGCGATCGCCTAACTTGAGATTTATTAGTAAACCCCTTGGCAGTCTTCTTCGGCAAAAGCTTGTCTTTCAACCACTGGAACGGTGAAAATTTGGGTTTTGTTTGATAATTAGCAATTTGGAAAAACTGCTCGACCGTCAAAAGCTGAATAACTGCATCATTAGATAACTC
>NZ_LIRE01000626.1 GCF_001402795.1 Pseudanabaena sp. 'Roaring Creek' | reverse complement strand
GAAGTCTCGGCTTGGGAAAATCGCAGGAATTCTCTCTCTTGTAAAGTCAATTGGCAATTTACTACTGCTGATGCTCGCATTAAATTGCTTCGCCTCTACCCGTCAATAATTACTTGACTGCCTACTAGGGTGATTGATTTTAAAAAGTTTGCTAATTCTGAGGCTCATGGCTTTTGGTTTCGCGATTCTCGTGGGTCTAATGATTTTAAAGATGCCAAAACCTTTGCGATCGTCGGGACTCCTTGCGCCAATATTGCCATGCTTCGTGCGGATTATGTGGCGATGACGGGGTTACATCCTGTGGATAAAGATCCTGCTTTTGCGACGTTTGTCGATCGCCATATTTTGGCAACGGTAACGCAGTGTTTTGGCAGGAAAACAGGCGATCGCTTTAATCAGGGTGACAAGATTTATTTCTTATCAGATTTTGATCTGGGTGATATCCCCCATACGCTCATCAAGTCTGGTGATATCACTCCTGATGCGATGTCTAATTTGGAGCTGCTACAACTCAAGGTATCTCAGGTGATTAATGCTGTTACCGATGGTGGGTTTGACTTGCTCAATGCATCAGAACGTCAGTTATGTGACTATTTTGGAATTAAGCGTGGAGTGTTGCTTTACCATTTTGATTGGATCAAACCGTTATTAGATAATTTATATAACCAATTGATCCATAGTTTTAATGAAAAGCTGCATTCTTTTACTGAGCTTTCTGATTTGGAATTGGTTGATCTTTGGGCTGGTGTAACTGAGTTGTTTTTGAGTGATAATCTGCCGATAAAAGATACTTTGGTTGGTGTTTTTGAGTTCTTTTCAGAACATATTCCAATCTATTTACATAGCCATGTTCTGGCGAGCCTTTCTAATCATGCTCGTCATAGGTTGTTTT
>NZ_LIRE01000671.1 GCF_001402795.1 Pseudanabaena sp. 'Roaring Creek' | reverse complement strand
TTGTAGACGATATGAAAGAGGGAGGTAGACCCGTTAAACTTATTAGAATGACTGCCGTTGCCAAGGCTACTAAGCTCTTATTCAAAGACTTAGTAGATATGGTCAAATAAAAAATAGCGATCGTTTTTAGGCGATCGCTTTAAAAATTCAGTCAAAAGTTCTAGAGTGAATTTATAACTTAGCTTATAACTTAGAAAGTTTCTCATACGCATCACTAATCGTTTTCGCGTGGGCTGTCCAAGAATATTTAGCAGCCTGAGCTAAGCGATCGCTTTTTGAGGGCTGGGCGCTAGGGACTTGCAGGTGATTTTCGAGAACCGTTACCCATTCATCGATACGATCTAGCGGACAAAAGGTTACGGCATTACCTCCCACCTCGCGTAGAACGGGAATATCGCTCGCAACCACAGGCGAACCACAAGCCAATGCCTCGATCGCGGGCAAGCCAAACCCCTCCGACTCGCTGGTGACTAGGGTAATCGTCGCTTGGCGATAGAGTTCTGCGAGTTCGCTCCGCTCTAGCCCTTGCAACCGAATGATACTATTGCCGATTCCCAAGCTTTGAATCAACTTCTGCATTGGCGGAGTCCATTCCGCTCCTACACGCACCAATTTAAGTTCGGGATAACGTTCGTGAATACCCGCAAAAACCTGCAATAAAATATCGAGCCGCTTGCGGACTTGATTGCTACTGATACTCAGCAGATAGGGCTGCTGCCCCACAGATGCTAATACTTGAGAAGGTTTAGACGCGATCGCTGTAAATTCAGAGGCGATTCCTAGGGGGGCTTGAACTAGTTGCTGAGGATCGAGAAGCTGATATTTTTCTATTTCTTGGCGCACTTCTTGAGTCGTATAAAAAACGATTTTTGCCTTTTGCATTCCCGTAAGAACTCGTTTTTGTCCTTGATTAAAATGCCAACTACGTGGATATTTATCTGGCTCTAAAAGCGATCGAAAAGCATCGAGATCGTGGCAAAATACACCCGTTTTTTCCTTAGGTAGATCGTGGACGACATTGGCATAACTATGGTCACAAATATGAAAATAGTCAAAGCGATCGCGTCTTTTTTTTATAGCCCTTGGATAGACATAAAAGTGGTTAAACATCGCGTCTAAGGTGCGAATGGGAAATTTTTTGCCGAGCCAAGGTATGCGCGTTAAAATTTGGTAGTAATGTTCGGGGATAATGGCTGCGGTATTGAAATAGGGGTCAGGATTTTGCTGGAGATAATGCAGAAGCATTTCCGAACAAAAATTCATACTTAAGGAGTTATTTTGTGGAAAGTTGAAAACTAGGGCAAGATTAGGTATGCTCATAAATTATGGGGTTTTAGAGAAAAATTTTACTATTAATTTGAAGATAAAAGAGAGTACAGTTATATTAGTATTCTTGCTAGCATTTACTAATATTTTGAGCTGTAGTTCAGCATAATTAAAAAATAAAATGAGAGAGCGTACCGCCCGCGTAGCGGGCGGTACGCTCTTCTAGATTTATGCCACTGAGGTCAGGCAATGGGCGATCTTGCTGTATCTGTAGTCATGCCAGCTTATAATGCGGCTAGTTTTATTAGTCAGACGGTCGAATCGGTTCTAAATCAAAGCTTTGTCGATTTTGAGCTATTGATTATCGATGATGGTTCCACAGACAACACCTTAGAAATTGCCTATCAATATGCAAATAGCGATCGCCGTATTAAAGTTTTCTCGCAGGTCAATCGGGGAGTATCCGCGACTCGCAATCACGGTATTCAATTGGCAAAGGGTAAATTTATTGCTTTTCTCGATGCCGACGATCTTTGGCTACCTGCGAAACTAACCGCCCATATGGAGCATTTTGCTACTAATCCCAACTTAGCGGTAAGTTTCGCTCGCGTTGAATTCATGAGTTGGGAAGGTCAGCCCACGGGACAAATCTCGACCTCACGGCTTCTCAACCTTAAACCCGAAGATTTTCTCTACGAGAACCCCACTACGACCATGTCGAACCCGATCGCAAGGGCTGAGGTGTTTTCTCAAGTGGGTGGTTTTGCCGAGGATATGAGTTATTCCGAGGATCTTGAATGGTTATTTCGCGTCATGTGTCACCAGCGCAAAGATCAAGATCGTGGGAAAGCGGTCTGGCAGATTGAAGGAATCGATCGCGTATTAATCTACTATCGCGCTAGTCCATCAGGGCTTTCCGCGTCACTGGGTCGAATGGAGTCGGGGTGGGATTTGTTGATTGACAAAGCAAGATTGCAAGCCCCCGCGCTTGTCAAGCGTCACTATTCTTTGGCGAGAGCCGTTCATTTACGGTATTTGGCTCGTCGTGCTTTTCGATTGGGTTTACCGTCTCCAGTCGGTTTAGACTTTATCAATAGAGCGATCGCTTCCGATTGGCGCATTTTTTTACGGGAACCCCATCGCACCTTTTTAACGTTACTGGCGATCTACTGGCGACACTTAGGTAGTTTATTAAAGTTTACTAAAAAGCTCTAAAGGAAATTAGTCATATGCCCAAAGTTTCTGTAATCATGCCCGTTTATAACGTCGAGAAGTATATCGCGGAAACGATCGGTTCCGTTTTGGCGCAGACTTTTACGGATTTTGAGCTACTGGTGATTGATGACGAATCAAAGGATCAAAGTATTGAAATTTGCGAAGGTTTTACCGATGCGAGAATCCAAATCATCCATCAAAAAAATAGAGGTTTGGCAGGCGCACGCAATACGGGCATTCGTCATGCTAAGGGCGAATATTTGGCTTTTCTCGATTCTGACGATGTTTGGCGATCGCAAAAACTCGAAAAACACGTACAGCACTTAGATGCAAATCCCGCGATCGGCGTGAGCTTTTGTAGTTCAGAATTTATCGATGATGACAGTCAACCGCTTGGTAACTACCAAATTCCCCAAATTAAAAACATAACGCCTGAATTAGTGCTTTGTCGCAATCCCATTAGTAATGGTTCGGTTCCAGTTATCCGCAAAGCTGTATTTCAGGATATTGAATTTATCGATAATTTCTACGGTACGGAAGAGAAATTCTATTTTGACGATCGATTCCGTCAATCGGAAGATATTGAATGCTGGATTCGCATTGTCTTAACCACGAAATGGAAACTCGAAGGTATTCCCGAAGCCCTTACTCTCTATCGCGTTAACTCTGGGGGGCTTTCCGCAAACATGATGAAGCAGCTAGATTCTTGGGAAAAAGCGATCGCCAAAACTCGCACCTATGCTCCAAAATTTCTCGCCCAATGGGAATCCCTAGCCCGCGCCTATCAGCTACGTTACTTAGCTCGACGCGCCATTCGCAATCAAGATCGTCAAGCGGGAGTGGCTTTGGTGAATCGAGCTTTAGCCAGTAATTGGAAAATTTTAATCTATGAACCAAGACGCACTTTTTTGACAATATTTGCCGCTTACTCAATCTGGATTTTACCCCGTGGTTTATACAATAGTATCGAGAGCTTTGCTCTCCAACTCACGGGTAAAAGTCAGCGCAAAGCGATCGCTAAAAATAAAGCTTAGGGACTTGCTAGTAATTAAAGTACCTGTGGCTTCGACTCCGCTCAGCCAACCTTAGCTGAGCGGAGTCGAAGCTAGATAACTGAGTGGGACATTTTTTATCCGCAAGAGCCTTAAGGACTAAAATTTGGTAAGTAGCTAAGCATAAGTAAACTTAAAACCTAGAAGAGCATACCGCCTGCTACGCGGGCGGTATGCTCTCTGGTTTTGGTTTTTAATTATGCAGAACTACTTATTGCTTCTTTAATTGCCTTTACGAAATATGACAGATAACGATCGGACTAAATTTTGGTGTGTTGGCGACCTTGGCGACCTAGAAGTCCTTCACGCTAGAAATATCGTCCGCTCCAGTTCTCGACATACCCATGAAACTCTCACCCTCGGTATTATCGAACGGGGAACTGCAACCCTAAACCACAAAGGAGAATCCCATCCCATTGGATTGGGATCGATTGTGGTCATTAATCCCGATGATGTTCATGCCTGCTATACCCAAAATTTTGGGGGCTACGACCAACATCTTATCTATCCAAGCATCCAGCTATTAGAAAGAGCTAACTCCGAAATAAATGGGCAATCGCCCCAAATCCCCTTTTTTCGGAATCCAATCCTTGAAAATAAAAGCCTATTTCGACAGCTCGAAGAACTTTTTGGCGTTTTAGAAAATCCATCTTCAGCGATCGAGCAAGAGACCTATTTAATCCAGACCCTTACACTTTTGATTGGTGTGCTGACCGCACCGACGACAGGTATCAAGGAGCATGGGAATGAACCCCAAGTAGTAAGACTGATTCGTGACTATCTAGAGGCTAATTACCGTGAGAATCCAAGTTTGAGTCAGTTGGCGATGCTGACCCATTTCAGCCCTTTTCATCTCAGCCGTGTCTTTTGTCAAGCCGTGGGCTTGCCACCCCATCTCTATTTAATCCAAGTGCGTGTTTTAAAAGCCAAAAAGTTGCTATCTCAGGGCTTAGCGATCGCCCAAGTTGCTCAAGATGTCGGTTTTGCCCATCAAAGCCATCTATATCGGCACTTTAAAAAATTTGTAGGTATCACCCCCAAGCAATATCAAAGGCAATTTCAATAAGTAGCTAAGGTAAACATAAAACTTAGAAGAGCATACCGCCCGCTACGCGGGCGATATGCTCTCTGGTTTTGGGGCTTAGCTACTTAGTATTTTCAATAGCAACTTCAATAGAGCAAGAACGTGCAAGATTACGATGCCCTTCATTTTCTAGAGTAGAGCCAGTTGTAATTTATCCATATATTCCCCAGTCATGACAACCCACCAAGAAGCGATCGTCGATCAGTTCACCCGTCAGGCAATTCCCTTCACCCAACTATACGCCCATAACCACCAAGAATCCCTAGATTTACTCATCCGTATGGCAAGGGTATCTGATTCCGATACAGTTCTCGATGTTGCCTGTGGCAGCGGGATCGTTGCATGTGCTTTCGCAAAACTTGCTGACCATGTCACAGGCATTGACATTACACCTGCAATGCTAGAACAGGCAGATCGGCTCGCTCAAAAAATTTCTTTGACAAATCTCTCTTGGCTCCAAGGCGATATTGCAACATTACCCTTTCCCGATGCAAGTTTTTCGTTGGTCGTGAGTCGCTATGCATTTCATCATTTTGAACAGACTCAAGAAGTTTTGGCGGAAATGCGGCGCGTATGTCGTCAAGGTGGTCGCATCCTAATCGCCGATGTAGCTTTACCACCAGAAAAAATCGAGGCTTACGATCGCCTTGAAAAACTTCGCGATCCCTCCCATACCCATGCTTTAACCCTCGAAGAATTTCCGCAATTAATCGATCGCGCAAATCTTCAAAACGTGGAATGGGCTTTTTATAAAGTCGAACTGGAGTTAGAAAGCCAGTTAGCAGCTTCTTTCCCCCAATTAGGAGATGATGAAAAAATTCGCCAGATTTTCCAAGCAGATATTGGGATCGATCGCCTCGGGGTGGGAGCCCATTATAAAAACGAGTGCATCCACTATGCCGTACCGATCGCCGTAGTAGTGGGTGATGTTGTTTAGCCCCAGAAGGTGAGCGAGAATCGCCCACTTTCTGGGGGGGATTTTCCCCCAACGCAAACCCAAAAGATGAGTGGCGGCGCGAAGCGCCGCCACTCATCTTTTGGGTTTTATCGCTGAGCAAACCTTACGTTACTACATACCCGACTAAAATAGTCTGGTATATTTGACGACCAAAAATCCCTATGTTAATCTTCATTACAATCAAGAAATCACAAAAAACCTTTAACGAACCAAAGGGTAACTAAGACCATGACTGCAACCATTGTTTCTCCTTACACCAGCGATCGCGTCGATACATTTAGTAATCTCAAGTGCAAAGAGTGCGGTGCAGAGTATGAAGCTAAGGCAATGCATGTTTGCGAACTTTGCTTTGGTCCCCTAGAAGTTGCCTATAACTACGATGCGATTGCTGCTAGGGTCAGCCGCGAAACGATTCAAGCAGGTCCTCTTTCGATCTGGCGCTATCGTGATTTTCTCCCTGTCAAGACTGACAACTATATTGATGTATCCACTGGCATGACTCCCTTGATCAAGGCAAATCGCCTTGCCAAACGTCTCGGCATCAAAAATCTCTACATCAAAAACGATGCCGTTAATATGCCCACCTTGAGCTTCAAGGATCGTGTCGTTTCCGTTGCTCTCAGCCGCGCTCGCGAACTAGGCTTTACCACTGTGGCCTGTGCGAGTACGGGCAATCTTGCCAACTCCACCGCAGCGATCGCTGCCCATGCTGGCTTAGAGTGTTGTGTCTTCATTCCTTCCGATCTTGAGGCAGGCAAAGTCCTTGGTACGACGATCTACAATCCCAAGGTGTTTGCCGTTCATGGTAACTACGACCAAGTGAATCGCCTCTGTTCTGAGGTCGCCAATACCCACGGTTGGGGCTTCGTCAATATTAACTTGCGCCCTTACTACTCTGAGGGCTCTAAGACCCTTGGGTATGAAGTCATCGAGCAATTGGGTTGGAAGTTGCCCGATCACATCGTTGCCCCACTTGCCTCTGGCTCCCTGTTTACCAAAATCTATAAGGGCTTCAACGAGTTTGTAAAGGTGGGCTTAGTAGAAGGTAAGCCTGTCCGCTTCAGTGGTGCACAAGCTGAGGGTTGCTCGCCGATCGCTTCCGCATACAAGGAAGGTCGCGATTTTATTACCCCCGTCAAACCTAAAACCATTGCCAAGAGTTTGGCGATTGGTAATCCTGCGGATGGGATCTATGCGATCGACATTGCTCACAAAACCAACGGCAATATTGAATCCGTTAACGACGATGAGATCATCCAAGCGATGAAACTACTCGCTGAGACTGAGGGTATCTTCACCGAGACTGCTGGTGGAACCACGATCGCAGTCCTCAAAAAGTTAGTCGAAGCAGGCAAAATCGATCCCGAAGAAACCACTGTCGTCTACATTACAGGTAATGGCTTAAAGACTCAGGAAGCGATTCAAGGCTATGTTGGCGAACCCTTCTTGATCGAACCTAAACTAGATAGTTTTGAGCGGGCGCTAGAGCGTTCTCATACCCTTGAGCGTTTAGAGTGGCAAACTGTTTCCGTCTAGTTTGCAAAGTGCTGTAAGGGCATCACATAGTTCTGTCCTTATTTTGTAAGTAGTTCAGCGCCACAATCAGAAGAGCGTACCGCCCGCTACGCGGGCGGTACGCTCTTCTAATCTGCCTGCCAACTAATACCAAGTCACAAAATGGCGTAGCCATTTTGTGATTTTAAAACTCTTACTGGGTTTGGTTTTCAATTCCCAAAAGTGTAGCCACACTTTTGGGAATTGGTATAACACTTCAGAACCACGATGGAAACCGAATTTAATCCCCTAACCACGGCGCATATTGATATTCAGCTAGAACAAGGATTTCCAGAAATTCGCTTAGCCGCCGAAAAGATTGAGTTGTGGTTTCAGCCAGTGTATGAGCTGACTACGGGTAAGGTCTTACATAACGAAGTGTTAGTGCGTTGGCGCGACGAGCTAGGGGAATTAAGACAACCGCAAGAATTATTAGCGGCTTTACAAAATACGCAACTCCTCAATCAGCTAGATCGGATTGTGGTCGAAAAATCGATAGAGTTATTATCGAAACAGACGAATGTCAAGGTCTCAATTAATCTATCCAATGAAATCTTTGAAGACCAAAAATTTCTCCCTCAACTCCATACTTGGCTCAGTCAGTATCAAGTTTCAGCCAAGCGCATTAGTTTTGAGATAGAAGAAGAAATTCTCTGGCAAAAGCAGTCCCTAGTATTGCTATTTATGACAGAGTTAAGAATGATGGGTTTCTATGTTGTCATTGATAACTTTACGGGTAGATTCTTCAGTTTGTTTCAGATACAGGAATTTCCGTTTTCGATGCTCAAACTGGATCGCAGCTTTTCCAGAAAGAACCTATCTCCCGTCCAAAAACAGCTAGCGATCGCGATCGCCTATACGACCAGAGCTTTCCAAAAACAATGTGTTTTGAAAGGAATTGATGATAAGTTATCCCTAAAATTTGCTAACGATTTGGGGGTGAGAGCTGTCCAAGGATATTCCTTGGGTAAGCCACAGGATAAGCCGATCACCTTTGGGTTAATCGGTTTACTGATCGTTAGAATTATTGCGGTTTTGATTGTGTTATATATCTTCAAAAGTCTGATAGGGATCGATATCTTTCCCAATCGCCATGCTTGGGAAGTGATTGGGGATTTCATTCAATCTATTTTTGAATCTAAATAGAAGTGGATTCGCAATATGAGTGGCAACGCCAAGTGACGCTACTCATATTGCGAAGTTCATACCAAATTAAGAAATGGCGTTCTTTGTGATAAAAATAAGTAGTTCGGCATAATTAAAACCCAAAACCAAAGAGCATACTGTCCGCTACGCGGGCGGTATGCTCTTCTAGGTTTTAAGTTTATTTATGCCTAGCTACTTATTTACTAGTCTTTAATTCAGGCGATAATGACAGGAATTATAAGTTCTTCAAAGAGAAATCACCCAAACATAGCTTTTAAGTTTATTTTTAGGTTTATCTTTCAATATATATTGAAATTTATTATTGCAAGGAATACTAAAACAGCGATCGCCTTTTTAATGGCGATCGCCTTAATGGGTTCTAGCCTTTTCTCTTTACCCGCCTTTGGTGACTATGGCGATTATTATGGCGATGTTTTACCGATCCCACAAACGCCATTTAAGGGCAAGATCGGTACAACTTATAAGGAATCGCAACCCGACTTTCCGAAACTAGTTCAAGCTCCTGCGAAAGCTCCCAATGTATTGCTAGTTCTCCTTGATGATGTGGGGTTTGGTCAGACAAGTACCTTTGGCGGATTGATTGAAACGCCAAACCTAGATCGCTTGGCAGCAAGGGGCTTGCGTTACAACCAATTTCATACCACCGCCCTCTGCTCTCCCACCAGAGCCGCCTTACTAACGGGACGCAATCACCATTCCGTAAGTACGGGCGTGACGACAGAACGAGCTTCGGGATTCCCTGGTTACACGGCAATTCTCCCTCGTAGTGCGGCAACGATCGCGGAAATATTACGCAGCAATGGCTACAATACGGCAGCTTTCGGAAAATGGCATAATACTCCAGATTATGAAACTAGTGCCGTCGGTCCTTTCGATCGCTGGCCGACTAGTTTAGGCTTTGATTATTTCTATGGATTTTTGGGTCGAAATACCAATCAATGGACTCCTAACTTGGTGGAGAATACCCAACATATTCAGCAACCTCTAGATCGACCCGATTATCACCTCACTCCCGATCTCGTCGATCATGCGATTAATTGGATTCTTACCCAGCAATCGATCGCCCCAGATAAACCCTTCTTTGCTTACCTTGCTCCTGGAGCAACCCATGCCCCTCACCATGCCCCGAAGGAATGGATAGATAAATATCAAGGTAAGTTCGATCAAGGCTGGGATAAATTACGTGCCGATATTTTTGAGCGTCAACTGCAACTCGGGATCATTCCTGCGGATACCAAACTTACTCCCCGTCCTGCGCAAATCCCTGCATGGGATTCCCTCACACCTACGGAGCAGAAAGTTTATGCTCACCAATTTGAAGTGTTTGCAGGTTTCCTCGGTCATACCGATGCTGAGGTTGGTCGTGTCATTGATGCGATCGAGCGGATTGGGGAATTGGATAATACTCTAATTATTTTCATCGCTGGTGATAATGGGGGTAGTGCAGAAGGGGGCTTGACGGGCGGTGCGAATGAATTCAAGTTCTATAATGGTGTTGCAGAAAGTCCTGAAGAAGTGCTGGCTACAATAGATGATTTGGGTAGCCCTAAAACCTTCAATCATTTCCATGCCGCTTGGGCTTGGGCGATCGATAGCCCTTTTCAATGGACTAAGCAAATCGCTTCTCACTTTGGTGGTACTCGCAATGGTTTAGTAGTCGCTTGGGGCGATCGCATTAAGGATAAGGGCGGTATTCGCAGCCAATTTCATCATGTAATCGATATTGCTCCTACAATTCTAGAAGCGGTGGGTATTAAAGAGCCAAAGCTAGTCAATGGCACAAAACAGAAACCCATTGAAGGAACCAGCCTTGTTTATTCCTTTGACGATCCTGCTACAGCTTCCACGCATAAAACTCAGTACTTTGAGATGCTTGGCAATCGTGCCATTTACGATCGCGGTTGGGTGGCGGCAGCACGTCACGGTCGTTTGCCTTGGGAGCGCGTTTCAAACACCACCTTCGATGAAGATAAATGGGAGCTATACCATATCGATCGCGACTTTAGCGAATCGCAGGATTTAGCCCAAGAGCATCCCCAAAAGTTGGCTGAATTGCAAGGTCTATTTCTGAAGGAAGCGAAGAAATATCAAGTTCTGCCCTTAGACGATCGCACGGTTCAGCGCTTTGATGTGAATACTCGCCCCAGTGTAACGACGGGTCGGAATAGCTTTATTTACTACACTGCGGTTACGGGTATTACCGAAGGTAGTGCTCCTAACACCAAAAATCGTTCCTTCAGGATCGTGGCGGATATTGATGCTCAAGCTGGCGCAGAAGGAATTCTAGTGACCCAAGGCGGGCGTTTTTCAGGCTGGAGTCTCTTCTTAAAAGATGGTAAACCTACCTATGCCTATAACTACCTGAATAGCGATCGCACGATTATTCAATCTTCTGAACCCGTAGCGATCGGTAAATCGACGGTCAAATTTGACTTTGCCTACGATGGTAGTGGTATCGGTGCGGGGGGCATTGGCAAGCTATTCATCAATGATAAACAGGTTGCTGAAGGTCGCATCGAGAAAACCGTCAGCTTCCGCATCGGCTCAGACGAATCCTTTGATGTCGGTCAGGATACGGGTACTTCTGTAGTTGATAGCTATCAAGTTCCTTTTAAATTCACTGGGAATTTAGAGCGGGTCAAGCTTGATTTACTGTAAGTAAATTAGCTACAGCAATTTTCGATCAAAAGAACCACAAGAAAAATTTTGAAAGTGTTGCTTTGCAACACTTTCAAAATTTTTCTTAGTTTGGATTTGAGCGCAAAGCTTTGACACTTCTCTAATACCAATTCACGAAAGCGTGACAACACTTTTGTGAATTAAAAAACCAAACCCAGTAGGGGTTTTTAAGTTAAGAAATGGCGTAGCCATTTCTTAACTTAGGATAATTAGTAATCCAGCTCTTTTAAGTTATGGTGTTCTTCGGCAGCAAGGTCGAAGAAACTTCCAGTCGTACCATCGACATTGACACTGAAGGAATAATGGCGATCGCTAGTATCTATAGCCACAGAATAGGGGATATCACGCAAGCCATTAAACCAGAATTGCCCTTTCTCGTCAGTGTAGGTAGTTTGAGCGGGTGACGAATTAATTGTTACCTTCGCATTTTTAAGTAAATTATCACCCGTTACACCTGCCCAATGGCGCGTGTCCGCAACCTTGCCATAGAGAATGCTGTCACCTTGGGGATGTCCCAAGAAACTGTAAGCAGGTTCGATTATGGCGATCGCAAATACAAAAATGGTAGCTAAGCTAATAAACCAAAAACGATTTGGTTTATTAAGAGAGAAGTTGTGAAGCTGAAATTTTTTGAGACGAATCATCGTGATTGCACCCATTGATGTAGTTTTATCTGAATATTAGTCTTTAGCGTAGGTAGGAAGTATTTCTACCTATTCAAACAGCTTAGGTAAATCGCTACGGTCTTTTGCACCAGAAATAGCGGCTGCCATGCGTTGAAACACTTCCACATTATCCATATATCCGCGAAATAGGGAACTACCAATCCCTTCCGCATTGAGAACGACATCATCGGCGGTATGATTGGAGATCGTTTCCTTCCGCTCCAAATCGGCAGTCAGTAATAGCCCATCGGGTTCGCGATCGGGGTTGACGATCGAGCCGTCCTTATCTGTCGAAGGATTGAGATTGAAGTCATCGGTCAGAAAGTTCGTCCGAAAGGCGGGACGGGCTGATACACCTAAAGCTAGCTTGATATTTGGGTTTGCTTCATCGGGATAACCATTGTTATCTTGATCGCTATAGGTGGGAAATCCTGCATTCTCAAAGGCACGTAGGGCATCTCTTAGATCGATGCGCTTTTCCCTAATGCTGAGGGTATCGACAGTACCAGCGACGGTTTCACCTTGGGCGTGGTCGGAGGTAACAAGTACTAGGGTCTTACCATCCTGTTGGGCGTAATCGCGAGCGATCGCCACGGACTTGTCTAAGGTTAGGACTTCATACAGTACGCGATCGGTATCGATGGAATGGGCAAGCTTGTCAGTTTGCGAAGATTCCACCAACAAAATCCAGCCCTTGGGCGAGACTGTATCAAGGACAGCGATCGCTTTTTGGGTCATTTCAGGAAGGGTAGGAATCTTGGCGAACTCTGCGGGAACGGGAGGCTTGAGAGACTTTGCGCCGCGTCCGTCGATGGTAGCTTTGCCTCTAGCGATCATGATATCTAGCACCGAGGGAATATTCTGCGCTCCCAAGGCTGACTTAGGACGAAAATCACCGAGAAATAAGCCTAGAATCGGTTTATTGTTTGGGGCAGTCTCAAGACTATTTACATCAGTGACAACGCTATAGCCTTTACTCTTAGCAATTTCTACGAGATTTTTATCGTCTTTGCGCGAAACGTTATCTTTAAAATCCGCAACTTTATTCTTTGGTAAGAAGTAACGCGCTCCTGGAGCTAGGGCTACATCTACGGGTTGGCTGAGTTCGGCTAGACTCTTAAATCCTGTCGCGGGAAGCGCATAGCCATCTTCAAAATGATCGAGTAACTGTTGGGCGATCGCATCGTATTGACGGCGCGAAACCAGATTGGAGAAGGTTGCTGCGGGAGTGGCATCAACGCTAAAGGCAGTTGTCGCAAAGCCAATTCCCCAACCATATAACCTCTTCATATATTGGGGAAGAGTTTCAATGCGCGGATTGTCGAGAGGATTGCTAGGAGTATTATCAGGGAAGGCTCCTAACGAACCATTGATGGTCTTTACTCCTGAGGTCAAGGCGATCGCTGTATTCGCGGAGTCGGGAATAATGCTATCCAGAGAGGAAGTACTGACGAGACCGAGTTCCGTCATTTTTTCCATATTCAGCAAATCGGTACGCTTGCCATTTTTAAAGCCATGCGCCATAATCCGCCCTGCTGTGCGTAAGGGATTACCCATCCCATCGCCGATCATCAGGATGATTTTCTTGAGATCGCCTGCAAGTTCAAATCTTTGCACCTTGTAGATATTTTTGGCGGTGACAGCGTTGTTGTCAGCTTTCAGTGTGGCGATTACCTCATAAACTCCCGCCTTATCAAAGCTAAAGTTGCGCCATGACTGACCAAAAAGATTGGGATCGGCAGGTAATCCCACTTCGAGATTGCCACCTGACATCGCTAGCTCTTTGGCAATTTGTTCCTGAAATGCTTTGGTATAGTCTTGACCGTTGATAATTAGGGATTGCAACGCAGGAGTTGATTTAGCAGGAATGGTATTTTCAATCCGCAGGTCAAATCTTTGATTAACTAAAAATGTTGTATCGTTTGTCGGCCAGATTCTCACCTTCCCAACTGTTGTAGGGATTTTCTCTGCCAAGGCGACGGGAATAAAAGAGAAATTAATTAAGAGCAACGGCAACGCGATCGCTACAAATAGGATTGCAATTTTACTATTACTAGCAAGCTTGCTAGCAATAGCATTCAGCATTTTGCTTCGGCAATCTTTGGATAAGTAATTAGTGAGTCTCATGGGATGATTGCTGTAACATTTTGACAAATCGATCAAAGCATGGAAACCATCACGTTAAGGTTAAGCGAAGGATAAGAAATTACAGTAGAGTAATCCCGATATCAGTAGTTCCACTAGCGACGATGGCTATGAGAAATCGTTGCGGCGGAGCTATAGCAATCCTAAAGGGTTTGTGGAAGTGCCGCCCATCGGGGCACACTTCCACAAACCCAAAAATCTACTCGGTTAGCAGTTGTTGGATAGAAGCTATTGCAGTTTTCATTTTGCCGTAGGCAAAATGAAAACTGCAATAGCTTCTACTAGGATTGTTTTTTGTTTTCAAATGAGTACGCACTCATTTGAAAACCGTAATATAGATAATTTAAATAAAAACTACAGCTTCGACTTCGCTCAG
>NZ_LIRE01000625.1 GCF_001402795.1 Pseudanabaena sp. 'Roaring Creek' | reverse complement strand
TTTTTCTTTGCTTATATTTGGCTCCCAACTCTTGCTTCTTCCTTTTGTAAAAGCAATCCGTAGCTTTAATTCTTTTTCTTGGCAATTTCCTAGTAGACAGGCAAAGTATGATTCTCTTCCTCTTTGCCTCTTACTTTCCGCTTAGTCTCTTTTTCAGCAAGCCCTAATTACGGAGAAGATTATCAACAGTGACATAGTCCTATCAATTCACATCCATCCAAGTCAGATTGCATCAATCCATAAATATCCGCCAGTCTGCTCGTGATTGGCGGATGTCTGTTAGCGATCGCTTTAGGCGGTTCGCTATAAACAACTAAAATTGGTTCTGGTACTGACATAGCAAGCAGTCTTTAGCCTCGAATCACAATAATTTCTCGCCCTGCGGGACTAATGACATTCTCAGTAGTCGTCCGATCGCTTAGCGGCGGCAAACCCTTACGGCGATCGAAAATCACCAACCATCCTGTATTCAAACTCAAACCCGACAAATATTTATCTAACTGCTTCAATCCTTCCTTGATTGGATCTGGTCTTTTATCAGCCCAAACTTTCAA
>NZ_LIRE01000624.1 GCF_001402795.1 Pseudanabaena sp. 'Roaring Creek' | reverse complement strand
ACATCTAGATTTCCGATGTTTACTACAAGATCTCAATTCGCTTCAATCAGCCCAAATCTGCTACAATTGCGATCGTTCGCGCAACTGTACCTTGAAAACTAAATATCATATAGTTTCTAAACGCGGGCGGCTTCAAACCATCTAAAACCCTTCTAGGGATTGAAACTCAAGATCTCGATAACCACGATACCGCTCTACTTCTTGCTTCAAACCATCTAAAACCCTTCTAGGGATTGAAACGGCTCGGATAAAATTTTAGATCCTTCTCAACCATTAGGGCTTCAAACCATCTAAAACCCTTCTAGGGATTGAAACTCGCCAAAAGAGGAAATGGGAGATGTTCAAGAGTTGCTTCAAACCATCTAAAACCCTTCTAGGGATTGAAACAATTTGCCTCTCTGCCTTTTTGATGCTTTAGGGATCGCTTCAAACCATCTAAAACCCTTCTAGGGATTGAAACCAATGTTGCGATCGCTAATCCGCAACAAATCACAGAGCTTCAAACCATCTAAAACCCTTCTAGGGATTGAAACAGGCGATGCGTAATCTCTCCTGATTGATTTTACG
>NZ_LIRE01000623.1 GCF_001402795.1 Pseudanabaena sp. 'Roaring Creek' | reverse complement strand
TGTATTTTTTAATGGGTAAATAGTTTTCATCAAAATGCTGCCCACTTACTAAAGAATGAGTGGGTAATAGAAAGACACTAAAGAAGAATAATATCCTTGATATCAAAATAACAGTCTTCTGAAAAAATATAAAAATATCTTATAACAGCAATTATCGATCAAATGAACCAAAAGAAAATTTTTAAAAGCTTTGCTTTGCAAAGCTTTTAAAAATTTTCTTGGTTTGGGTTTGAGTGCAAAGCGCTGTATAAGTAAGTGGGCTTAATTAAATATAAAACCTAAAACCTGCGGTGCAGCTTTTATACGAAGTTAAGAAATGGCTACGCCATTTCTTAACTTCGTATTAGATATATAGTAATTTCAAATAAGAACTAGAGTCTAGAAAGTCTTTGTATTTGCTCTATCTAAGGACTAAAACCCTCTAGTAGACAGTCAAAGATAATTTGGCGGGTAAAATAAAGGGACAGAAAATAGTAAGGAAAAAGGTATGTCAGCAAAACGATACAAAGTGACATTAACCGAAGAAGAACGCCAAAAACTAGAACAAATCACTAAAAATGGTAAGTCGGCAGCAGCCAAAATTAACCATG
>NZ_LIRE01000622.1 GCF_001402795.1 Pseudanabaena sp. 'Roaring Creek' | reverse complement strand
GGATGTGGACGCGGTTGCGGAGCTTTCTTAGCTGATCAAGGCAATCGTAAAAGTCGGTGCCAGATAGATCGAACAGGTCGTGCGTCCGAGCACTTGCGATGTATTTTCCTAGCTCGTCGATCTTTTTTGATCGAATGTAAGCCAGTATGTTTTCTGCAACGTTCTGGATGCCCTCTCGGGTAAAAGTCGTTGCCCTCAGATGGAAATCGTAGAGAACCGTCTCTATTATTGATATATTCAATACTGTGAGTGGTTTCCGATAAAGACCGCGGTGGTGCGGAGCCGCGGTCGCCCTTGTAGCGTAGAGTGCTGTCGATATCGATAGGTTGTAGTTGATTTTGTCACCTAGCTTAAAGCTTCCAATGAAGCTGCTGTCGATCGTTG
>NZ_LIRE01000621.1 GCF_001402795.1 Pseudanabaena sp. 'Roaring Creek' | reverse complement strand
TATAGATAATTCAAATAAAAACTACAGCTTCGACTTCGCTCAGCTAGCTTACACCGAGGGCTGAGCGAAGTCGAAGCCCGTCTACAAGTTATTTAAAACAACTATATGATTAAAAAAACAGATTTAAAACCTGTGGTGATTACGGCGCATCTGTAAAAGTTTTTAGAGCCTTATATTTAATTGTACCTAGCTACTAAAAAAAACATCCTAAGTCAGAAAGATCGTCAAAATTAAATGCTTTATCGTAATCTTAACGATATTTTTGCCTTAATTCTTAAGCCTATAGAAATAGGAAATATTAGTATATATCGCAATCCTAAATGATTTGTGGAAGCGCCCCCCCAAAGAGGGGCGCTTCCACAAACCCCAAAAGCTACAAATGATTTAGGACTGCTATATTTATAATTTATAGAAACGTAAGAGATAGCAACGTCAAAACCCTAAAGATGAGTGGCGGTGCGAAGCACCGCCACTCATCTTTAGGGTTTTGACGTTGCTATAGTTTTGTTGAGCTATCTACGTAATGTTCTTATAGCAATTTCTGATCAAACGAACCACAATAAATTTTTTAAAAGTGCTGCCTTGCTGCACTTTTAAAAAATTTATTGTTCGGATTTGAGCGTAAAGCGCTGTAGATAATATTACGAGGCTGCATTTTGGGGGAGTTCGGCAAATTTATCGGCAAAAATTTCAACTTTCATATTGGGATCATTGCGCAGATTGAGCGATCGCATTACCCGCCCAAGATAAATTGGTTTAGATAGCCCTTCGCGGGGATGAATGATCGTTCTGGCATAAATCGTCATTTGTGATTTACCTTGACCATTTCGCCCAGACGAAAATAGATTGCTACTTGCTTGCTGTAAAGTTGCCTCCAACTCTTCAGGCGTAATCGTTGGCGCGACTGCAATTGTCGCTTGGGAACCAAAGCGATCGTAAACTAGCTTAAAAGGGACAGAGCCTGCAATGGATGAACGGGTAATAGGCTCAAAACTGAGGGAGAAAAGCCCCACAACTAAAACAACCGAAAATAGAGTTGCGCCCACCATCCGATAGCGCCAACTCCACTGAAAAGCAACGGCTAATCCTGTGACTAAAGCACAGATCAATACAAATATACCCATTGCTTGTGCAAGTTGACCAAATAAAGCAGGTGTTAGCGACATAAATTAATTTATTGTGAATTATTAAATAACTACTTAATTCATTAAACAAGATTTTTACCATACTTAACAATTCACTTCGCCACCAACTGCTCATAAGTAGCTAGGC
>NZ_LIRE01000620.1 GCF_001402795.1 Pseudanabaena sp. 'Roaring Creek' | reverse complement strand
GTATTTATACTTAGTTAAGCTAACGTGTTTTCAAGGTTTCAGGATTTTGCTTGGCGCGTTGCGATATATTGAAGGGGTATCTGCCCGTTAGTTTAGTTGTCGTTATGCCCAAATGGTTTAATACTGCTGGTCCTTGTAAGCCTGGCATTCACTACATGCTGTCAGCTACAGAGCGCTTGCCTGAAATCAAACAGCTAATTGCTCAAGAAAATTACTTTGTCATTCATGCGCCAAGGCAAGTGGGTAAAACTACAGCAATGTTGGCACTTGCCCAAGAGTTAACGGCTAGCGGACAATATACGGCGGTGATGCTTTCCTTAGAGGTGGGAGCAGTTTTTTCGGATGAGCCTGATTTAGCGGAAAAAGCAATTTTAGATGAGTGGAAAGACTCGGCACAATTTCGCTTACCTCCTGATTTGCAGCCACCCGCTTGGAATACGGGAGAAGCTGGTCGTCAGATTGGCTCGTTTTTAAGTACATGGGCGAGAAAGTCATTACGCCCTTTAGTCGTGTTTTTAGACGAGATTGATGCCCTCAGTGATAAGGCTTTGATTTCTGTGTTGCGCCAGATTCGCTCAGGATTTCCCAATCGTCCACAGGGATTTCCGCAGTCAGTTGCCTTGGTGGGGATGCGCGATGTGCGGGATTATAAATATGCTTCTGGGGGGAGCGATCGCCTAAATACCTCCAGCCCTTTTAATATCAAAGTGCGCTCCTTTACCTTGAGTAACTTTACCCTTGAGGATGTGAGAAAGCTCTACCAGCAGCATACGGATGCAACGGGACAAGTA
>NZ_LIRE01000619.1 GCF_001402795.1 Pseudanabaena sp. 'Roaring Creek' | reverse complement strand
CTGTAAACAATACTCCATTAGAAAGCGATCGCAACATTCAAGCAAGTGTCAATGCAGATTATTCTGCTCCTATTCGAGATATTAATTTATCTCAAACTGATGCGATACAGAGACAGACTAACGATATTACTCCTATCGATCGCAATCAACCTGATGTAGCTCAGCTAAATATTACTCAAAGCGATCGCACGATCCAAAGAGAGTTAAACTCCTCTATTCAACCTGTCTTAGATTCTCAAACCTCTGAGATTCAAAGACAAGTTATCTCAAACGATGTTGAATCAAATAATTCTCCTCAAATCCAAAGATCTAAGGATAATGCTTCACTAATTCAAAGAGCATCAACTTCCGATCAATCCATTGTAGAGATACCAGATAACCATTCCACCGATACAAATCAGGCAGTCCAAAGACAAGTTGATTTACCGAATTTACCAACTGTAAACAATACTCCATTAGAAAGCGATCGCAACATTCAAGCAAGTGTCAATGCAGATTATTCTGCTCCTATTCGAGATATT
>NZ_LIRE01000618.1 GCF_001402795.1 Pseudanabaena sp. 'Roaring Creek' | reverse complement strand
TAATTTACTAATCGAACCATGATGAAGTCTAGCGTCAAATCAGCTAAAGCTCTGCCGTTACAGCTCGTATTAGTGGTTCCCTTTGTGCTCCAAATCTTTGCCGCCGTTGGACTGACGGGATATCTATCACTACGAAATGGACAGAAGGCAGTCAATGATGTTTCTAGCCAGTTACGTCAAGAAATAACTGATCGCATCAATTTACAAGTGCTTGCCTACTTGGAAAAACCCTATGTCACTGGAAAAACCATAGCGGTGGTGGTTGGAGAAGAGCAAATTGACCTATCTATTCCCCATAAACTAGAACGAGCTTTGTGGCGTTTAGCCAGCAAAGATATGATTCAATTTGCTCTAATTGGCTTTTCCGATGGCACTAGTATTGGAGTTGGCGTAGAAGAGGAAAAGAATTTGGAGATTAGCCGTAAATATATTACCTCTACCATTGCCGATCGAGAAAGCCTACCACAGCGGAAAATATACGAACTTAATGAACGAGGCGAAAGAATCGCTCTGATAAGGACTCTGGAAAACTACGATCCAAGGAATCGCTCTTGGTATAAGGCTGCTCAGAAAGCAGGCAAGCCGATATGGACTTCTAAACCATTTCTCGGCAATATTCAGCCCATCCCACTCATAACTATCTCTCTACCAATTTACGATAGAAATCATGTGTTTTTTGGAGTCGTTTACAATAGCTTTCGATTAAACACAATTCACAATTTTTTGAGCGATCTCAAAGTAGGACAGACAGGACAGACATTTATTATCGATCGCTCGGGCAATTTGATTGCTAGCTCCACTATCGAGCAGACTTACACTATTGATAATCAGAAAAAGGAACTACAACAAATTCCCGCCGTAAAAGCGGACAGCTTAGTAATTAGTGGGACATCGAAGGTTTTACTCGAACGCTTCGGTAGCTTTAACGAAATCACCCAAAGTCAGCAACTAGAATTTACGCTAAACAACCAAAGACAGCTCGTACAAGTTTCCAATATTCGCGACGAGCATGGGATTGACTGGCTGAGTATAATCGTCGTACCC
>NZ_LIRE01000060.1 GCF_001402795.1 Pseudanabaena sp. 'Roaring Creek' | reverse complement strand
ACCTAGAAGAGCGTACCGCCCGCGTAGCGGGCGGTACGCTCTCTGATTTTGGTTTTTAATTATGCCTAGCTGCTTATTTCCCTAATTTACATCAGATAACTTTCTAATTCAGGATATTTAGAAAATAAGTTGTCAATACTGGCAAGTTTTGCGCCATGTTCTAAGGCTGTGGCAATAATTAGGCGATCGAAGGGATCTTTGTGAATGGGAGATAGATTTACGGCTCTGACTGTAATTTCTGGAGTTAGTGGAAATAACTCGATTTTGGCAGGCGCTAATGCTCTGCTAAACCACTCTTCTGGTGAACATGTTAGCTCTAATCTGCCTCGACTTTGGGCTAAGGCAATCTCATAGCAAGATAGAGGGGATACCGCTAATATCTCGGCTAACTCAAAGCGCTCAAGCCAAGATGAAGGAAATCGCTCGAAGTCTGAGTTAATTAGCCATAGCCAAATATGGGTATCGAGAACGATTATTTCAGACATTCCCAATCCTCTTCATCGACAATGGGGCTGACGATATCGCCTAAGATTGTCACTTTGCCAGCCATGTCGGGGATGGGAAAACGGCGTTTTATTTGAGGTTTGGTTTCTTCGAGGATAGTGACGATGATTCGTGCCGAGGTGATTTCTGGCTGTTCGGAAAGCCATTTAATTTGTCCGTTTTCATAGGTTGCTTCATAACTTTTGAGCATGGTTGTTTATCTCCTTAAGATGTTTTCCACTTCTTTTTTTGCTCTTAGATTAGAGAAAGTAAGCGATCGCCTTCTAACCGTTATTTCGCTTTCTCAAGTTCTAAGCGATGCTCACTTGATCAAATGGGATAGCTTCGTCCTGTGATTCTTCGGCTAGGTCAAAGGCATAAATTTCTTCGAGTTCTTCTAGACGGGCAAGCAGTTTTTGATAATAGTCAAATTCTACAACCACTCTCAAACGTTGACCTTGAGCATCAACAATGTATTGTTCGCTAATTGTTTGCATTGGTAACTCCTATTATTGGGATTGAGTCAATTATATGTAATCTCAAAGATGATGGGGTAAGGCTAGACCATGAGGGTAGTCCTAAAAAGGAAAGGATCTATGTAAAGCTCTTAGGGCAAAGGTTTTATCGAATACCGAAAAATTAAAGTCCTTAAGTATCTTGGCTGTTTAGGCATTATTTCAACTGAATAAACCAATTCTGGACGAATTTATAAGCTTTGTAGCATCTTCCTAATGTTGAATCTTAGATGTTTTCATGTAATGCTAAGTTCATGGAATCCATGCTGGCAGAGAGTTCTGGATATCCTTTCCTTTTTAGGACTACCACCATGAGAGATTGTTCAAATTCTTATTTTTTGCTAGATATTAAAGAACATAGGCAATCGCCTTCTGAGGGTTGATTCCTATCCTCAAGTTTCAATCAATTGGCTTAAATCTCGAAAATATTATGTAATAATCATTGATAATTTACTAATAATGCTAAAATCAAAACAAGCTTATAGGGGGAAACCCATAAGAAATCTTCTTTGAAAATCGTAGTTTAGAGATTATTAACATGGGGCAACTAGACAAATTTCTTTCTGATGATCAACAAAATGCTGCTATAGCTGAAGCAAAAGAGCTTTTCGGGCAACTGATCCAAAATGAGCAACAAGTGGGGCAAGAAGATCAAGAGAAGGGGCAATACGTTGGGGAAGTTTATTCAATCAGCTATGAATCAGCATTAGTACTTATCCACGATCACTATCGTAAAAAAGTAGGTGGTATTCCTAGCCTGAGTTTTTTAATTGCTACTCGTATCGATCCTAGAAGCTCAATTGATTATACGAAAGAGGATTCATCTATTATCTTGTTGCGTGTTATGGACGCTGCACCTCTGCCTAATGCATTTGAAGCTGAGCGAGTCAGAGTAGAGACAGCACAAAAAGCCAGTGGCGAAGATATGCATTGGGATAGTCAAGAATTGATGGATTCCCATACCCATAATCTTCTCTCTTTTGCTGGAGTTAAATGTAGAGTTATTGGGACTTTTTTCCTTGATAAAAGCTCTAGTGAAGACTCTGATTCTTTAGTTTTACGCTTTGGCAGCGATTTATCTAATTACTACCCTAACGAGGGTTTAAAGGTATATAAACCAAATGACAAAGCTCTGTCACTTATTGTCAATTATCGCGATCCAGATCGTAAGGACTTGAAAACAAATAAGTCAGTTGTGATCGGCAATATTCGCTATGCCTCGACTAATCGCTCTTTTCAAGGGGTGTCTAATGTTGAGGTGAAAATTCTTCCTGCGGATTTGCTTAGCCAGAAGACTGCACTTTTTGGAATGACAAGAACAGGGAAATCTAACACGACAAAGATTATTCTTCAATCTGTATTTAATCTTCGATTTGAAGATTACCCTTTAAGAGTTGGGCAGATTGTTTTTGATCCAAATGGTGAATATGCTAATGAAAATATTCAAGATGCTAGTCAGAATAAGAATCCATCAGCTATAAAAAACATTTGGCAATCTCACCCCCAAGGCAAGAAAGAAGATGTTGTAGTCTATGGCATTTTACCCCATCCAAACGATCCAGAGGGTTTTGAACGCAAACTTATGCTTTTAAACTTCTTTGAAGATGACAATCTACAGATTGGGAAAGAAATAATTGATTTATCACTTGCTTCTGATGGTTCTAAGTACATTCAGAACTTTAGACAGATTAGATTCGAGAAACCAGATACATCTGATAAGTCTGCTACTGTCCGCTATGAAAGACGTGTCTTAGTGTATCGAGCATTAATTGCTAAAGCAGGGTTTACGCCATCTGTAACAATTGCACCAAAGATTAATAGCTCTCTGGGCAGCAGTTTGTTCAATTCCCGTCTACTAGAGATAATGGAAGAATCTGGTGATGAAAATCCAAACTATATTTCTGCTGCCTCTACTTTGAAGAAGACAAAGGTGACATGGAAAGAACTTGCCAATGCCTTTGAATATCTTAGAGACTTTATGACAACTAAAAGTTACAAAGAGTTTGAGACTTGGTATATTACTGAGCGCCCTAAAGCTTCAGGTGATTCTTGGGCGGACGAAGACTTGAAAAAAACCTTAGAAATGTTTGCCTATCCAAATGGTACAAGGCAAATTGGGAAAGTGTGTAATCAACATACAAATAGTACAAACGTTGATTATGCTTCAGAGATATATGAACATTTACGGGATGGAAAACTTGTAATCATTGATCAGTCGAGTGGAGATCCAGAAATCAATCAATCTTCTGCCGATAGAATTATGTGGCAGATTTTTAGCTCACAACAAAATATATTTCGAGAGGGAGCGATGAATATCCCTGATATTTTGATTTACGCTGAAGAAGCCCATAACCTCTTGCCAGCAGGTTCAGATATGGATTTAAAAAATATATGGGTTCGCACAGCGAAAGAAGGAGCAAAATATAATATTGGCATGGTCTACACTACACAAGAGGTAAGCAGTATCCAAAAAAATATTTTAAAAAACACTGCTAACTGGTTAATTGGACATTTAAACAATACTGATGAGACAAGAGAACTCAAAAAATACTACGACTTTGAGGACTTTGAGAGTTCAATTCGTCGCGCTCAAGACAAAGGATTTTTGAGGGTTAAAACTCTGAGTAATCTTTTTGTTGTTCCAGTTCAAGTTAAGAAGTTTGAGGTGTAGTTATGCCATACGAAGGTGAATTTGCTGGTTATAGTTCTTTACGGCGGATCGTAGAGAGCGAACGTGTAAAAAAATTATTGGGTAACTACAAAATCCGTGATGCTGCTGACAGCTTGGGTTCTTTACAAATTTTAGAACCCGTTAGTATTGAGCCTAGCGACTGGAAACCAAAGAATCTAATTGCTATAGATGGCAGTCATGCAGAAATTAGCATTAAAAATGGTTTTCCTGGTGCTGAAGCCGCATATATTACCGTAGCATCAGTAATTTTAGATATCGAAAAGATGAGGGAACTCGATCAACAACGACCTGTCGATCCCAAAAAATTTAAAAAGACTCAGACAGCAGAATCAATAGATTGTGCTTTACCTGGTTGCAATGTTGTTTATGAAGGAGAAAGTTCAGCTGAAGCATCTCTCAGAAAAGCAGTATTTGAAGTTTTCAAGACCAATAGAATGTCTACTGATGGTGAATCACTTCTAGATACCTATGAAGCTTTGCTTGAATACAAGCCCAATACGGAACGAACCCAAAAATGTCCTTATGAAGATTGTCCAAAAGAAGAAGAATATAAGAGAGGTATAAATCAGTATTCATGCTCATGTTCATTATCCAAACCTTTGTATTCAACAGATGCACTTAGATTTCATGAAAGAATGGTTCCAGCAGGAACTAATGGAGCTATCTTTTCTGAAATTATGCAAACGCTTGAACGGGTCTGGATTATTCACATTTTAAGAACTATGGAGTCAAAAAAGTGGCTTTCTAGCTTGCGTAGGTTAGCTATTGTACTTGATGGACCGCTTGCTGTTTTTGGACAACCTGCTTGGATCAGTCAAGCAATTAGAAAAGAGCTATATAGGTTAAATGAGTTGGTGCGTAAAGCTACAGGAGGAAAAGATATTCTCCTGATTGGTGTTGAGAAAACGGGGCAGTTCGTACAACATTTTGAAGACATAGATCGTAATTCAGAAGGATCTAGTGGCGTTTTTCCTAAACAAGCGGTTGGGTTACTTACAGACTCATACATTAAGCAAAATGTGATTTTTTCTGAAGGCACAAAAATGTATGGTGATGCAACATATTTTGGACGTAAATTTTTCTACAAAACTAAATCAGGAGCGAGACTAGTAGCCAGTCTTCCATTTTTAAAAGAGGATCATAGAGATATGAATCGTGCGGAGCAGTCTCAATATCCGAGGTTAGCCGATGCGATCGGTCTTCTAGATCAACTTGTGTCTTCAAGATTTGCGAATGCATTTACACCTCTGGTGCTGGCTAATTCAGAAGCAGCAATACCTCTTAGTCTTGGCAGCAAAGTTTTAGAAAAATTAGCTAGAGAATTGATTACAGAATGATAAAATTTACAAAATGAGTCATGAACTTTTAAAAATCAGCAATGCTACAGGTAGATGGTCTGGAATCGGTCCTTATTATGCGATGTTTCCAAGAGAATTTGCTTTTGATGTAGTTGAGAAATATTCGGAAATAGGGCAAAACATTCTTGATCCATTTGCAGGAAGAGCAACAAGTATTTATGCTGCGGCTGCGCTAAAAAGATATGGATATGGCATTGAAATAAATCCTGTTGGATGGCTTTATGGGAAAGCAAAACTAAATCCTGCTTCCAAAGGTAAGGTATTACTTCGCAATAGTAAAATTGGAGAAATAGCCAACACTATCACAATTGATGAATTAAATTCCTTACCAGAATTTTTTTCATATTGTTATACAGAAACTGTTTTGCGTTATTTGCTTGCAGCAAGAAAAGCCCTTAGCTGGGACAAAAGTTCAACTGATGCGACCTTAATGGCTATTATTTTGGTTCATTTACATGGGAACAGAGAATCATCTTTTTCAAACCAGATGAGACAAGGTAAAGCAATGCATCCTGATTACTCAATTCGATGGTGGCAAGAAAGAAATATGCTTCCACCCGAAATCGATCCTGTTGAATTTATGATAAATCGTATTGAGTGGAGATATGCTAAAGGTCTGCCAGAAAACAATGAAAGTAAGGTTATCTTAGGAGATAGCACATCAAGGCTTAAGGAAATTGGTAGAAAAGTTCGTACAGGTAAACAATCCCCTTTTGATTTGTTATTTACTTCACCACCATACTACAAAATAACAAATTACTATTACGATCAATGGCTACGTCTGTGGATGTTAAATGGTAATAATAAACCTACGTGGACAGGTGAAAAATGGAAAGGCAAGTTTGAATCAATGACAGCTTATCAAACTTTGTTAAATGATGTTTTTGAGGATTGCTCTAAAATAATGTCTAAAGATGCAATTATTTATGTTAGAACTGATGCTCGAAAATTTACTTTAGAAACAACTAAAGATATTTTATCTAGAGTTTTTCCAAACAAGTCTATGAAAATAACTGCTCAACCATTTTCTAAAGAAACTCAAACTGCTCTCTATGGGGATAAAACTATTAAGCCTGGTGAAGTTGATATCATTATGCACTCTTAATGGTTTAGATAAATACTCAAGCTTCGGGGCATAAGGCTTTAAAAGCAGATGTAGTTAAGCAATCGTCTGATATGGCGATCGCCAATTTATACCATTACTTTCAAGAAGCAAAGGCGATCGCCTCTTGAATAATCATTGCAATATTTGGCTGAGCACAAGCAATTACCCTATCTATCAAATGCTTGTGGTGAGGGAAACTCGACAAATTGGGGAAATGGGGCGTATTGTCATAGCGAAAAACTAGATTGTTCTGTCCATCTTGGAAATGATAGCGATAATCAATTGCCGTAATCTGATCACCTACAACAACCAAAGCCTCACTGATAGAAAGTAAATATTGGAAATAAAAACGCAATCGAAGTTTGAGATTGACTCGCTCACTAGATAGAATTGTCGCATTGTAATTCTCTACATAGACATCAGGATAAGCTTCCAAAAGTTGATCTATTTGATCAAAATAATCCCTAAAACTATTACGCGACATTTCTTAGCTTGCTCTCTAATTCTTGGCGTAAAGCTAGATAATGACGATAATTACTTGCCCAATCAAACTTATCTTCATCATCATCCGTCTTACCTTGTTGATACTGCACAAAAAAGTCAGCCGAATCAGTTTGATATTTAATCTCATAACTGTATAGTTGCTTAGTTAAAGCGATTAAAGCATCCAGAGGCGATGTATATTCAGTAATCTGTCTACGCATGATAATACCCGAATTTATTCTTTACGTGTTTGAGAATCTTCTACAAAATTACCTCATCAGCAGAGCTATACTTCCCACTTTTCAGCTTTTTTTGAATAAATTGCTCTTGCTCAATTTTTAAGGCAATACTCATGATTTACATCCTAAGTCATGTAATTATCAGCAATTATAGCAAAAGTGTTAAAAGTAGATGTAGTTAAACTATCGCCTAATATAGCGATCGCGAATTTATATCACTACTTTCAAGAAGCATAAGACGATCTTTTCTAATTCAATAGTGATATCTACATTGTAAAAATTTAATGTAATTTTGTTCAACTAGATAAACCAATCGATGCTCTTGAGTAATACGGCGTGACCAAATACAAGAACCAAGATATTTCAATGGTTCAGGCTTTCCAATTCCATTAAAAGGATCGCGCATGACTGAATCAACTAAATCCATTACCCTCAAAGCAACCTTGCGATCAACAGAAATCCAATGGGTTAAATCTGTACGAAAATCCTGATCAAAAATAGATTCTCTATTCAATGGAGAATTACTCTTTGACAAGTCCTAACTCCTTGCGTAAATCATCAGGTGTTTGGGAATCTTCTACATTCGCTCTAGCACGACTAATAGCATTTAACAAACGTTCTGCATTCTTAGGAGATCGCAAAAGATGCATAGTTTCTAACAAGCTTTGTAACTCATCGGCAGCAATCAGAGCAACATTTTCACCATTTTGACTTTTGATGTAAATAATTTCACGATCATTAACAACGCGATCGAGCAATACATTCAAATTTGGCATTGTCAGCAGTGCATAGCTAGTTTCAACAATCATAATGACTTCCTGAAATCTTATTAAGATTATAGTTGGTTCTCTAAAAACTATGGGATAAAGCTTCAAAAGCAGATGTAGTTAAACGATCGCCTGATATAGCGATCGCTATAGGCTAATTTGGATTATATGGTTACAGACTTTTTGGCTATAGCTATAGTACCGATTCCCAAAATGGCAATGCCATTTTGGGAATCTCAAAATCTTACTGGGCATGTTTTTTAATTCACAAAAGTGTGGTCACACTTTCATGAATTGTTATCGCATGGTTAAATACAATCATAATTTTTGCGCTAGGCGTACAAAATTGTAATCGTATCTACTTCAAATTGACATTATGTGTGGAATTGTTGGCTACATCGGACATCGCTCGGCAAATGAAGTTTTAATTTCAGGGCTACGTAAACTGGAATATCGCGGCTATGACTCCGCAGGCGTGGCAACAATTCCCCTCGGCGATCGCAGTTTGCATCGGGTGAGAGCAAAGGGCAAACTGATCCAGCTTGAAGAAAAATTAAACACTGACACCGCCCCATCCGCACCCATTGGCATTGGTCACACTCGCTGGGCAACCCACGGTAAACCTGAAGAACATAATGCCCACCCCCATACCAATAATCTGGGAAACTTGGCAGTTGTGCAAAACGGCATCGTTGAGAATTATCATCTTCTCCGCACAGAATTAAAAGAACTCGGTCATATTTTTGTCAGTGAAACCGATACCGAAGTGATTCCTCACATGATCGCGGAGTTTTTACTGCAACTAGAAAAGCGGGACAATATTATTCCCGACAACTCGCCTTCGGTTTTGTTTGAGGCAGTGCGCCTGACCGTGGCAAAGCTGCAAGGAGCCTATGCGATCGCTGTCATCCATGCCGATTATCCCGATGAATTAGTAGTGGTGCGCCAACAGGCTCCCCTTGTCATTGGTATCGGTAAAGAAGAAAACTTCTGTGCCTCCGATACGCCTGCCTTGGTTGCCTATACCCGCACTGTCATTCCCCTAGAAAATGGAGAAATCGCCAGACTAACAAGGGAATCGGTGCAAGTATATAACGCTAAAGGCGATCGCCTCCGTCGAACACCCCAGACCCTAAACTGGAACCCGACCATGGTCGAGAAGCAGGGCTTCAAACACTATATGCTCAAGGAAATTTACGAGCAACCAGGGGTGTTTAGGGCAGGGCTTGCCAGCTATATTAGCGAAAATGATCGACTCAAATTGGGGCTGCCTCAGGGGTTTGTGGAGCGGATTGAACGAGTAGAAATAATTGCCTGTGGAACCAGTTGGCACGCCTCTTTAGTCGGAAAGTATCTGCTCGAGCAGATTGCAGGTGTTCCCACTAGCGTTCAATATGCTTCTGAATACCGCTATTCACCACCTCCTTCACTATCAAACACTTTAGTAATTGGCGTGACCCAATCGGGAGAAACTGCCGATACGCTTGCAGCGTTAGAATTGGCAAAATCAAGGGGCGATCGCTGCCTTGGCATTACCAATCGTGTTGAAAGTTCCATTGGGCGCATTGCGGATGCTGTAATCGATACTCAAGCAGGGATTGAAATTGGGGTGGCAGCCACAAAAACCTTTATTGCTCAGCTACTAATGTTCTATTTACTTGCCTTAGAGTTTGGTATCACTAAGGGTAGTTTGTCATCGGAGCGATCGCAGGAATTAATTGACGGACTGCGCCAACTTCCCGCCTATATGGAAAGAATTCTTGAAAGCCAAGAGCGTTATATTGAGGAACTTTCGCGTCAGTTTACCCATACTAAAGATTTCATTTTCCTCGGTCGTGGTATCAATTTCCCAATCGCCCTTGAAGGTGCGCTCAAACTCAAGGAAATTAGCTACATTCATGCCGAGGGCTATCCCGCAGGGGAAATGAAGCATGGACCAATCGCCCTGCTAGACGAAGATGTACCTGTTGTCGCGATCGCCACTCCTGGAGCTGTGTACGAGAAAGTTCTTTCTAATTCTCAAGAAGCGAAAGCGAGGGATGCAAAATTGATTGGTGTCGCACCTCTTGACGATCCTGCGGCGCATGAGGTGTTTGACTATATTTTGCCGATTCCTGTGGTTGATGAGATTTTCTCACCAATTCTCACCGTGATTCCCTTGCAACTGCTTGCCTATCATGTGGCAGCCCATCGCGGTTTAGATGTCGATCAACCGCGCAATCTTGCGAAATCTGTCACAGTTGAATAAATTTTCATAGGCATGGTACAACTCTCTCTGACTGGATTCTCCATCGATATACAGCGCATTGCGCTCAAACCCAAACTAAGGAAATTTTTGAAAGCGTTGCAAAGCAGCGCTTTCAAAAATTTCCTTGTGGTTCATTTGATCGATAATTGCTGTAATACCAATTCACGAAAGTGTTGTCACACTTTCGTGAATTAAACACCAAACCCAGTAAGGTTTTGAGATTCCCAAAATGGCGTTGCCATTTTGGGAATTGGTATAAGACAATAAGTCAAGAATAAATCTAACGATCATGCAATGGTTAACATCTCTTAGCAATCGTTTGAAAATTAATCGATTAGCTAGCACTGTTATAGATTCGCTCTGGCAAGCAAATTGTCCTTTATGCAAGCGTTCTACGGATAGAATCCTATGTAAAGACTGCGATCGCCAGATCTCTGCTTGTCAATCACCAGAATTTTTGCAAGTGGATTATCCCATCTCACCCGACCTTCCCCTTTATAGCTGGGGAATTTACGATGGAGCCTTGAAAAGAGCGATCGCCGCCTGTAAATATGGAAATCACCCTGCAATTATGGAAGCGATCGCCGAAAAAATTGCCACCACATGGAAGCGATCACCGCATAGAAAGGCATTGATCCAAAATCATAAAAAGCTATCGGTAATTCCCATCCCCCTCCATGCCAATAAATTAAAGTCTCGAGGCTTTAATCAAGCAGAAATTCTCGCTCGTCGTTTTTGCGAGCTGATCGCATTGCCCTGCCATCCCCAGCTTTTGCAGAGGGTCAAGGATACAAAAGCCCAGATGCAGACTAAAAGTATCACGGAAAGAGAACAGAACCTGTCTCACGCCTTTACCGTTCCCCTGCAACACAGATCGCCACAGACAAATCCGCGATCGGTAATTCTAGTTGATGATATTTACACCACTGGCGCAACGATACGTGAAGCGATCGCCACCCTCGCCCACAGCAATCTTATCGTAAGAGCTGTAATTGTAATTTCGCGTCCCCAATTTCAAAAATAGCGGCTAAAAGCCAGCAACTAAAAGCTAACAGCTAATTATGCAGTTCCAATTCCGATTTCATTCTTTCAAGAGTCATATTCATCTGATCGAACATCTGTTGCGGTGTAATTCCGAAATTACCAAGCTGATTTTCCAGTTGCTTGAGAGTCATCTGCGCCATAAAGTCATCGGACAATTCAAATCGCTTCATGAAAATTTTATAGCGATCCATCATCTCTTCCATTTTTTCGATGAAGAGGATTTTCCCCTCGCGATCGAATTTTCCATAACTACCTCCAAGCTGCGTTAGGGCTTGATAATCTTGAAATAGGTTGCGAGCTTCATGTTGAACGATCTCAGAATCAAAAAATGCCATTTTAATGCTCTGCTTTACTTACATCTATTTTAATTTTACAGGCTAGCTAAGAATTACAGAAATTACCCGAAGTGGGGATATCACTATAAAACCCATCCTAATCTCCTCCCAGTCAAGAAATATTGCAGTTTTCATTTTGCCTACGGCAAAATAAAAACTCAAAACCCTTACTAGGATTGTTTTTTGTTTTCAAATGAGTACGCACTCATTTGAAAACCGCAATAGCTTGTAATAATACCAATTCACGAAAGTGTGACAACACTTTTGTGAATTAAACACCAAACCCAGTAAGGTTTTGAGATTCCCAAAATGGCGTTGCCATTTTGGGAATTGGTATAAC
>NZ_LIRE01000617.1 GCF_001402795.1 Pseudanabaena sp. 'Roaring Creek' | reverse complement strand
CTAAATAGGTAAGGATAGGCGGCGCAAAGCGCCGCCCATCCTTACCATATAAATCCTTTCCTTTTTAGCTACCTATAGCTACAGTCACTTGACCTAGGACAAATCAAACCCCAAGAATTGATTGGCGGCGCGAAGCGCCGCCAATCAATTCTTGGGGTTTATGTCCTATTTGACTTAGCGACAGCTATAGCTGGGAATATTGCTACTTTTTTGAATTGGTATTATTGGTATATTGGAAGATGCTATAAACAAATCCCTGAAAAGCATCAGAACATAGTGGATATCCTGCGATCGCTTCCCATTGGACTTTATCTCGAACAGCCGATTACATGGCTGCATCGAATCGATCCACGCATTAAATTGTTTGGACTATTGACCATTTTATTATCACCGATCCAAGCCAATGAACCTTGGCGGATTGCGATCGCAGTCTTACTGATCTTGCTAACCCTAGCGTCACGTATTCCGTTACGGGTTTGGAAACAGCAAATGGGGATTTTACTGTTACTTAGCTTTATGACCTTGGCGATCGCTACAGTTTCTCCTGATGGGACTAATGCCCCAATTCAGCCTCGCCGCCCCATTCCTGAAATCGATGTAACCAGCACCAATCCGACGGTTCCCCCCCTAACGATTAGCCTCCCCCAACCTAATTCCTATCGGTATGTGGTCTGGAAAGCAGGAAATATTACAGTTACTCGCCGATCGCGAGAATTGGGCGTGCGCGTTTGCACCTTGATTTTTACCTATCTGTACGCACCGACATTGTTTTTACTGGTGACTGCGCCTGAGGAAATTACTGCGGCGATCGCGGCAATTTTTGCGCCCCTGAAACTGCTAAAAATTCCCGTAGTAGAAATTGTGTTAACTTTGACGCTTGCACTCCGTTTTGTCCCTCTGGTTTTAGAAGAAGTCCAGAACCTTGCAAGAGCCATGCGGACGAGATCGATTAATTGGAAAAAGCTCGGTTTCAAACGCACTACTCAAATTTGGTTAATTCTAGCGGAACGATTGATCGACAATCTCTTCATTCGCGCCGAACAAACCGCTAGTGCCATGCAAGTACGCGGATTTACCACCCCAAATACGCATCTCGTAGTTTGGAATCCGCTTCGTTTTTTCCCTCGCGATATAGTTCTATTGATGCTGATCATGGCAATGTGGGGGGTAAGGATTTGGCTGGGCAATGATATTTAAAGAATAAGTAGCTAGGCATAGAAGAGCATACCGCCCGCGCATCGGGCGGTATGCTCTCTGGTTTGTTTTTTTTATAGCTACAG
>NZ_LIRE01000616.1 GCF_001402795.1 Pseudanabaena sp. 'Roaring Creek' | reverse complement strand
TTCAAAATTTCCATCAGCAGTCCCTATTCAGTTTTTGATTGAGTGTGTTTCTCTTGTAGTTCATTCATATTTTTTTTGCTACCCTTATTTGTTTTTCTGATAAGCTAATTTCTTGGAATCCTCGTCTATCCCTATAAGTAAATATTATGTTTCGTGGCGCAATTATTGCTGTTATCTGCCTTGCCATTGGAGGATATTTTGGATATGAAATGGCTTTTAAGGAATTTGAAAAACAAATACAAAACTCAAGGATAAATAAATGATGATCGCGAAAGGACTTGTAATTGGATTGCTATGCCTAGTTTTGGGAGGTGTTGCTGGATATAAGCTTGCTTGGTTTCACATTGATGACGTACGAAACACTATTAGAACTATTAACTCTATTCAAAAAAAATAACGCTCACTTCGCTGCGCTGGAGGCTTCGCTCCGTTCGCGTAGAAATTTGGCGATCGCCATTTTTGTTCCTGGATGCAAAATTGCGATCGCTTTTTTGTTTGATAAAAGGAGTAAGTTTTTCTGCTTTAGCCTACATCCTGTCGCTCATTCGCCGCGAGGCTAAGATCATATGGATGCTCGAACAATGGCGAGCTAATCCTTATCTG
>NZ_LIRE01000615.1 GCF_001402795.1 Pseudanabaena sp. 'Roaring Creek' | reverse complement strand
AAAACCTGTAGCGCACGCGCAGCGTGCGCTACAGGTTTTATAGCTGCCGCCAACTATATCAGGACATAAAACCCCAAAGAGAGTTGCCGCGCTCCGCGCGGCAACTCTCTTTGGGGTTTTATACCAATTCCCAAAAGTGTAGCCACACTTTTGGGAATTGAAAACCAAACTGACGTTAAGGCAAGTGACGACACATAGAGTTTCCTTAATAAACACAGTCATATTAATTTCATTGCGTATCATGGGAATAGTTATAGAGGGCTATTTAAGGAAACAATCAATGGGACATGTCTATGTTGTACTCATTACAAACTGTACCGACGACTAAAACTAGCGATCGCGACGGCTTTATCGGCAATATCGAGCATTCAGTGCTTCCGCTCCAAAACCCAATCGGAGTAAGCTTACTTTTAATTCTGTTGTGGGGGGCAATTGGAGCGACCGCCTATAATTACTGGCAGCTACGCAAAAGTCGCCAACAACTAAAAATCGAAAAACTCAAAACGGACGAACTGACCAAAAAGCTCAAGTTAGCACTGCATACCATTGACGAACATGAGCGCAACCCCGACTTAATTCATTCTCGTGAGTTTAATTTAGACTATCTAAGCATGAGGATGGAGGAGACTCATTTCTGCAATATTATTTTGGCGCAGATCAAAGTTAACCTTCGTAAAAAAATCACCCCCCTACTAATGCCCAGCGAAGAGGATAGTGGCAATATCCGCAAGATTGATGTGATTTTTGATGTGGCTTTTAAACCCGAACACCATGATGATTCACAGATGCGTACCCTTTTTCGCATCCACGTTAAGCTTGCCAAAATTCCCCTCCACGGATCGCAAAGTATTCTGAAGGATTTAGCGGTCGGGCTAGAAAATTTTGTGGTCGCCTCAGATGAAAATCGGAATTGGCAACCGACGATTCAGGGCAGGCTCGCTGTAATTAGCTGGGATCAGAGTGCCAAGCCCACGCCTTTACTAGTCATCGAACAAACCAATGAAGGCGCAAATGTACTAATGCGAAATAAACGCCTCGCTCAATCAAAAATATAATTCCCTTTAATTTTTTTATAGCTAACGTCAGTAATGTTATGGCAAAAATCAAACCCAATAGATGGTTGCGGCGCTTCGCGCCG
>NZ_LIRE01000059.1 GCF_001402795.1 Pseudanabaena sp. 'Roaring Creek' | reverse complement strand
GTCCATTTGGTTGATGCGAGTTCTCCATACTGCGCTCCTACAATTTGTAGTCGCATCAGTTGGTTGTCATGGAGGCGATCGCAGATCTCTGGTAGGAACATATTGAATGCAACGCTGGCGGTTCCATGATCGCCGTTGTGACTGGCTTGCCACATAGCGGCGGCGCAGATTTGAGCAGTTTTCTCGCTTTTGTTGTGTAGTTTCTCGCCTAAGCTCTTTGCCCATTGCACTGCGGCTCTCAGGATTTTCTTGCGGGATTCCCGATCGCTTGATAGTTTCATGGCTTCCCTAATCTTGCTGGTATATTCATCGCGTCGAGCGATCGCTCTTTTGTAGAGAATCTCGCTTGGTTTGACAAATAGTTCGCGGAATTCGAGTAGGGTACGTTCGTGTAAATCTACGGGTTGCCAGATCTCATTCACTGACTGAATCAATAAAGAGATTGTGTCACTGTATTCTCCGTTCGCTTCCATTGGTCTGGCGGGCATTTTGCATCTCTGCTTAGGATCGTAGTAGCTGCCATAGACTCCTTGTTGTTTGCGATCGATCAGCCAATCCAGTTTGGGTAAGCTTTTGCCCACTTCATCGAGAAAGGTTTGGTCGTGGCTGAGGTTGGATTTGAGCCGATCTACGGCGACTTGGACTTCTTGAGCTAAGCCTGCGATGTACTGATGCTGTCCTGTTGCCCATGCAGTGGCTAGGTAATAGGTAATCAATCCAATTTGGTTTTCGGTGGATCTGAGGGCAACTTCGGCTAATGTGCCTTGCACGGGTACTTTGTCGGGTTTGTAGGTGGTGGGCTTAATGTGGTGCTGGCGGATTTCTTTGGCGATCGCTGGTAGTTTCTGGACTGATTTCACGCAAAAGGTGTCGCCATCAAAGTCCATGCCGCAATAGTCACGGGCGATGTCTGGATTGACATACATGGTTCCCTGTTGGTTGAGTCCCTTGATGTGTTTGTTAGTCCAAATCTGTAGGTCATTGCGATCGCGGATGGGATAGCGGAATCCTACATATTCGCCTTCAGGTATTTCGGGGATGCACATTTCGAGTTCTCCCAGTTCGGGGCAGGGCTGGGTCATAAAACTGGAGAAGTTGATACCGCCGCTAGTGGCGAGGGTTAACCATCTTCTTCTTACGAGGTCTTCAATCTTTCGCACCACGTAGGGATGTTCTAGCAGTTGTCCGTGGATATCATGTTTGAGGATTTCTGCGAGGATTTTGCCATCGGCTTCTTCTTCGTTGGTTTCGGCTTCTGGGTCGTCGGTTTTGACCCATTGCTCGGTTTGCACGAGTTGGCAGAGTTGTTTGATGTCTGATTGTGCGGCGACTAGGGTTTCGGCTTTTTGTTGGGTGGTGGGTAAGACATCTTGGGCGATCGCTTGTGGGCTAAACCATTGCCAGACGGTGTAGGAAGTTTTGACTCTGCGTTTCTGGGCGAAGTTGACGATGCCTAGTTTTAGACTTGCTACGGCTGGCTACTTTCTAACTGCTCATTTATCCAATTAATCGCTACTTCTTCATTTTCCTCTATCGCCTTTTCTACCCCAGTTTTAGCAATTTCTAACAGTTGTTTGGATTGATCTTGAGCCTCGTAGGATTGATTAACTTTATCTACCAATCTTTGCTGAATATCTAACGGTGGACACATGATCAATAAAGATTCGAGTACAGGTATTGTGAGATTGGTTTGAATCCCTCCTGTATTTGCTTGCTCAGTTTGTAATTTACCAGCTAATGAGTTTAGATAAAAAGCTAAATATTTGGGATTAATTAAGTTTTGATCAGGTCTAGTCAGAATAAAATAACTACCGTAAATAGCGTTATTCAAGTATTCAGGAATTACAATAGCTAGTCCCAATGTTCCACTTCTAGAGATTAAAACATCCCCTGTTTGTACTGTTGCTGAATATTTTTTAGCGGCATCATGAGAGATAAATTTTAAATCACTCTCTGAAAAACGATATTTCTGTAAATCTGCAATTCTTAAAAATGGCACTCCGCTTTCAATGTACTCAAGGGCATCTGAAACTCCATATTTAAAAACTGATGATAAACTCTCTAGTCTTTTAAGTTCCCATCCTTTTTGTAAACTGGTAGCTTTTAACAAGCTGTATAGTTGATCATATTTAGGTTGATAATACTCAGCATCAAGCCGATCGCTTGTCCCAAACGAAGCCGAAAAGCTCTTAACCGCAATATTTTCATCCGTCGGTTGCCAGTCCTTCAACCCAAGCTCTGACAACAATAAATCTTCAGCTTGTTGATAAAATAACTTTGATTGATCTAAACAGTATTTAGATGCATCGACAAGATGAGCCACAAATTTCTGAAAATCAATACTTGGAATATAAATTAGCAATGTTTTTAAATCATCTAGATTTAGCCCTACTTGAATAGCGCCCCTAGTTTTTCTAAGCAAAAAACCTTTTCCTGTTTCGGTGTTTAAATAAGTAAGCAAATATTTAGGGAAATATTCATCTTTTATCCTGAGAACAGTACTTTTACAGCTAAACATTGCAGGTAAAACCTCATCAGTAACGATAGATGAATTACCTATAGTTCCAACGACTGAAACTAAAATATCATTCTTAAGAAGTTTATACTTAGATAATCTTATGTAGTCTTTTTCTGGAATGTAGTTATTGTCATCATCCATAACAAAAAAAGGTTTTACATCTTTTCCTCGAACATATCTATATCGTGAACTTTTTTCATAGTTTTCCACAAGAAACTGAGATCCAAATGGTCCAATTAAGAAACTCGATTTTTCCTCTAAGTAGCAGTGATTCTTACTAGAGATTTTTGTTTCTAGTTCTAGGAATCTTGGACGGTAATATTCAGAATCAATTCTTCCAGAAAATTCAAGACTACTTAATTTAACTTCTGCCGCTTCTAGCTCATCCATTAACCGATCATACTTTTCAGGATCAAACGGCGTAACAGATGAGCTTAAATCAAAAAAACTTAAATTCTCCTTCTTCGCAAACTCCATAAATGCTTCAGCAATTCCATCCTCAGTCAAACCATCATGATTAAACAAATCATGATCCACAATCAAATGACCGTGAGAATCAAGCAAAAACTCCGATCCACCTAAATCCCCCTTAAAAAGGGGGACTTCAAGACTTTCTCCCCCCCCCTTTTTTAGGGGGGCTAGGGGGGATCTCTCCGATCGCTTCACATAAACTTTATCCCCCGAATTATCCTTACCACCCTTCCGCATCGTCGCAAAAAAGATATTGTAATCATCCTGACGCGGACACAAAGCCCCAGCCTTTGGATCATCATTCCACTTCTGCACAAACAACACCGAAGTCTTCGTTCCCGTATGCGGCTTAAACGTATTCCCATGCAAACCCACCACCGCCAAAATCCGACATCGTTCCGCAATAAAATCACGAATATACTTATCCGAAGAATTATTAAACCTTCCCTGCGGCAACACCACCGCCATCCTACCCCCAGCCTTCAAAAAGTCTAGATTGCGCTCAATAAACAAAATATCACGCCCCATTTTCTCCTGACGCTTACCATTTGGCTTAAGCGCCAGATCATATTTTGAAATAGTTTGTGACTCTTTAATTTCTCCCGCAAACGGTGGATTAGCCATCACAATATCAAACTGAAAAGACTTAAAATCATCCTTCTTATCCGCAAGACCTCGCAATCGTTTAAACCCATCACCATAGACATCACGCCAATCATCTTCTTTAGCTCTCTCTTTCCAAGACTCATAATCCAACGTATTCAAATGCAAAACATTTGTCTGTCCATCTCCCGCAATCAAATTTAAAGTCCGTGATACCCGCACCGCTTTCTCATCAAAATCAATCGCAAAAACCCTATTTTTAACATAATCCTCACAACGTGCAGGCTTCTTTTCCAACGAGAACAAATTACTAACCTGTAAACCCTCATCATCAATAATTTGCTGCCACACATGGAAAATAGTATGCACAGGAAACCCAGAAGAACCCGCAGCCGTATCAATAATTGCCTCATCCTCCTGTGGATTCAGCATCTTCACACACATATCAATCACATAGCGCGGCGTGAAATACTGCCCCTTTTCACCCTTACTACTTTTACTAATCAAATACTCAAATGCCTCGTCAACCACATCAAGATTGGAATTAAACAATTTTACATTTTCCAAAGATGCTACGCAAACTGATAAATGAGCCAGACTGAGCGTAATTTTGTCGCTCTCCTTAAATACGCCTTCCCATTTTTTCTTAGCGCGATCGAATAAACCTTGAATCTTAGTTTTTAGCTCAGTCTCAGTTTGTCCAGTATTCCGAAACTCTAATAACCTCGTTTTTTTACGCTTCTCATCTCGTCCTGATTCCCACTCATCATAAAGCTTCGTAAAAATCAACATAAACAACTCTTCAAAAACATCAACCCCCGCATTAGCAAGGACTTCATCCTCCATTTCTTTAATCAACGCTTTTAAAGACTTTTTCTCAGTGACCAGCTTATCCTTTTTAATCAGGTCAACCAGTGTAAATCTTTCATTGAGAATATCCGCCAATGTTTGATTAACATTAGGAATATCCGTAATATCTTCAAAATAGTTAGGATCTTTTCGCTGATAAAAAGAAATCTGCTCGCCATTAGTCCAAACCCCAATCGGTGAACCCGTCGCATTGCAATAAGACCGTAACTGATCCTTCCCATCCTTAAGTTTGGGCTTTTTCAGTTCCACAATAATATAGGGCACATTCGGGCGATCCTTATCCATGATCGCTATATCAGCTCGTTTCTTTTCCCGCCCAAAAGAAACCTCATATTCTACCAGAATCCGATTAACTGGATAATGATAGCGATCGCACAAAACTTTTAAATAAAGCTGCCTAACCGCTTCTTCAGGTGTTAACTTAATATCCTTACCCCGCACCAAACACTTAACATAAGGCACATCCCCCTTAGTGCTTGATTTTAAAAAAATAGTCTGCTCAAGCCAAGCCACCTCATTAGGCTTAAATTGTGAAAGCTTGTATTCAGAGTCTTTAAGAATATCGGATAAGTTCATGATTTAAATAGTATATATGACAGTAATCTAAAAATAAAATCACTCAAAGAGACTGAATGAGTGTATGAAGTATTTGATACGCAGGTTCATAAACCTTATTAGTATCACTATCTGGGATAATTTCTCCGTGAAATAATACATTCCTAAGCTTATATATAATTTCTATGATACCTTTGCAAAGCTTATCCCTATCGTTGATAAAATGAAGATTTCCCATTTGAATACAATTATTGATGTCATTACTCAATAGACTGATTGTTTTGGAAGGATTAATTTCTTCATAGCAAGCTTTAAGGTTATTTTGCTGGTTTGGCGATAGAAGTTGAAAGTTTGAGTTATTAATTAGATTGTCTAAATCAAAACCATCAGTTTGCGTATAGCTAAACTTAACTGTACTATCTCTGTTATAGATAAATATGTCTATTTGCCCTCTTCTGTGAGGTATTCCTCTTATAGCTTCATATTTTAAATTATTGCGGAGAAAATCATAGCTAAGTCTAGTATTCTCTTCGATTTTAATTTTTTCAAAGGTTATCCGTTCATTCTTATTGTAAATATACTTTCTTTCTAACTGTAAATGAAGTTCTGCAATACGTGATTTAAATGTAAACCCAGCGTTATCTTGATCTTCTAAAAGGCTAATAAGCCTATTACGAAAACTATTGCGATTCGCTTTTATCTCATCTATTGCTCTTCTATCGGTATCAATAGTTGGATAGAAGTTTTTATACCAAGCATTGAAAGGAATCCAAGCTTTTATAAACTGAGTAAAGTAATCGATTGAAGCAAGACTTTTCCATTTTTCAGCGTTTTCCGTATACAACGACATAAATAAGGGCTACTTTGAGAAATATAAATTATAAAAACTTAGTAATTTAACCTTTAATGCTGAATTTTAGCGCATTTAGGTAAAATTATAACTTTCAATGCTCTGAGTTGTACAACATAACATAACGTTGATAAACAAATAACTCAAAAAATAGAGATAGGTAATCCCGTTAATTCTGCCTCCTGTCTGTACTTGCGCTTTTAGTCCCACGTTCTCATCGGCAAGCTTTGCTACAAATTCGGTCATGGTCGGTTGGTTGGCAACAGCTTTGGCGATCGCTTCTTTTAATTGCGGTACGATTTCATCGAGGTTAACTGCTTCTTTGACTCGTTCTGGTGATAGTCCATGCCACACTTCAGGTAGTTTGAGCGTACTTCGATCGATCGCTAAGTCTGCGTCTTTCTTACTGGCAGAAATATGGATATTTGCGATAAACTGACTGCCAATGGGCATATAGGCTGCGTCATTGTGGACGACACCCATGTTTTTCCATTGGTCGCCTGTTTGGACTTGAATTACCCTTTTGTCATAGATGGGGCTTTGGGGATTGGCTTCGATCGCTATCCTGCAATTTAGGGATTCATGGGATTGTCGATCTTTGAGTTCGTTGGTTTCATACTGCAAGCCAATTACTTTGATTGTTTCTACCTGTAATTCTTTTAGGCGATGGGCTACGACTTCGGTAAACATTTTGCCTGCGATCGCGCGGTTGTTGTTATGCCAGAGGGCAGCCGCTCGGCGATCTCGTTCGGTTTCTGGAATTGCATCTCTCTGGGTTTCCAGATATTTCTCGGCAGCAGCAAATTTGTCGTCAACGTCATTTTTAGAAATTCCCAGTTGGAATTCTAGTTTCAGGTTGCCGAAGATTTTGTCCTTTTCAATGGTTTTACCGTAGGCGGCTAAGGTGGCTGGCGAGATTAATCCCACGTCAATTTTGTCCCGATCGATTAGGGCGACGGCTTTGTAGGGATATTGTTTTTCGGTTTTCCAGTCTTTATTTTTTGCCATTTGGATATCGACGGTTTCTCCTTTGCGGGCGATCTCCCAGATCGGGGATTCGCCATCGGGGTCGGTGGCGATCGCACTGACGATTTCGATTTTGTTACCTTTTGCCGAGGTTGCCGTCAAAGCTATGCCTTCTTCATGCTCTAGGCGACTACGACTGGCGGCGGCTTCGGAGATGAGCTTGTTATAGTGCGTAGCGACTCCCTTTGCCCATTCGCTATCTGCGGCTGTATGGCTGTCTTTGGGGAAGATATGGTCAAATCGGTTGTAATTGCGATCGCCAATCAGACTATGTTCCTTGTAAATCTGGTTGGCTTGTTCCACCATCCGACAGGATCTTGAGTATTGGTCTTGATGCCCTCAGCACCGATATAGGCGTAGCTGTTGTCTTTGTCTTTAATCCATTCCACCTGTTTGTATTTGGCAACTTTCTGGCAGAATTTAAATTCATCTTCATTGACTTTTCTGGCACTTTTGGGCGTATCGACAGCACGTTGTAAGTTCACGGCTGCGAGGCTTTCTAGATTCCATAGCAGTCTCTCGGTTTTGCCTAAGCCTGTAGTTACGGCAGTCGCTTTTTCTGGTTCGGGTTGGTTGGGAATGGTACTGGCGATTTGGCTAATTTCGGCAATCTGATTCCGCCATGTATCATTGAGAATGCGAAAGGGTTTCTTAGGATCTTTGTCTTCTGCAAGTAGCTTTTGGAAATGTTTGCCAATGTTTTGCAAGTATTCGCTACTTTCAACTTCTGGGATATATTGCGTTTCCCATCGCAAGGCTTCTAGCCTCATGCCTAGATTAGCAACTCTTCCTGTGGGGTTGTCAGCAGCATTTACCGCAGCACTGGCGAGGCTGACAAATCCATTAGTAGCATCACGAGGAATCTTCTTTTCCTTTTCGACTTGAATTGGTTTGTTCTCTGGCAGATTCTTGTCAATGATTTCTTGGATTAGAATTGGATACTGCTCAATGATTTTCTGGGAACTCGCTTGCTGTTCGGGGGATAATTGGCTGGGAATAATCCCCACGCGATCGCCGTCAAAGTCAATTACCAGTCGTTTGGCATCGTTGGGATTGAGGTAGCAGACTCCTTTCTGTCTATAGGCTTCGGGATCTAGTTCGCACAAAACTGTGAGGTTGTTCGTAAATACATCAAAGTTAGCGGCATTGGCGACAGGACTGCGATAGATGGCAACTTCGGCTCCATCGGGTAGTCCTGTAAAACTGACTTCGCCTTCTTGGAGTTGATTGTGGGGTTGAGCGATACCACTGGGGACGTAAACGCCTCCTGTGGCGACTTCTTGCCATTCGCTCTGTAGGAATTCTCGCAATCGTTTAGCGATATCTTCCATTTCTAAGATCTGGCAATGACCGCCTTCAATCAAGTCAGTTTTGAGGATGTCATACAGCCAATCTTGGTATTCTTCGTTAGGGGAATTTAATGGCTCTCGGTCAATTTCATTGGCTGTTGTGTTTTCTAGTGAGCTCAATCCCAGTTCCAGTGCTAGTTCTGGCTCGATGATTTGGGTAATGTTAGCGCGATCGCTTAGTTCTTCTTGTCTCTGCTGTAGACGCTTTTCATGGCGTTCGATATACAGTTGCGCTACCTTGCGCGGATCGGATTGGGCTTCAGCGAGGCGTTCGGCTTTGATTTTCAGCTTGGGGAGTACGTCTGCTTGCACTCCTTCGGGGAAGAAGACTAGAGCCTGAGTTCCTAGTTTCTGTTCGGTGAATTTAGCGTCTTCTTTTCTTGACCAGAATAGGCTAATTTCATGGATTCCTGTGGTGGTGGTTTTGTTGTCGCCTTTGATGCTCGATTTGGCGATAATGCCATCGACTTCTAGGGCTTGGCAGAGTAAGCTAGCTCGACAAGTGCCTTTAATCACGCCCTGCCATTCAGGTACGGCGGCGCGATATTGGAATGGACGATTCGGTTCGGCTTGCAGTTGGGTCGCGAGATCTGGGGAGATCAGGCTATAGCAGTCTCCCAGCTTGCTGGCGATCGCTCCCATTGCTTTGTCACTGATAGTAATCCCGTTGCTAAGGGTGATGGGTTGCTCTCCCCAATCCGCTTGGTAGATTCCTGTGGCTGGGTCTTTATTCAGGGTTTCATCATCGACGATCAGGATTCGCGATCGCTCTTTAAATATAGATGCTTTGGCTTCGGAGACGGGCAAACTGCCATAGGCGACGGCATCGCTATGATTGGTGAAGATTTCTTGGCTTACCTTTTCGGCGATGGCGCGATCGCCAAAGTAAGCGGTTCTTCCATTGGCAAGAATTAGGTACAGTCCTTGCTCTTGCAGTCGCTCGATGTCTCTTTCAGTAATGCCATCGTACATCTTACCAACAGCAAGTTTACTCGGCTCAATATCTTTGCCGATCTTCAGTTCGAGGTAGCTATGCTCGATGGTTTTCACGGGCAAGGGTAACTCTTGCCCTGTCTTCAGGTCAATCTGTCTAAATTCCATCTTGTCATTTCTCGCTAGAATTCAAGGTCAATTTCTGCTTCTTTTTTGGGCTTGATTGCTCGGGTTTTCGGTTTTACTTTTGCCTTTTTGGGCTTTGGTTCTGCATCTTCGTCATACAGGGAATACTGCGATTCATAGCGGGCGATGTCATCAAAGCTGGCTAGTCCTTCGCTCAGTAGTTCGTCGTAAGTGTAGCCCGCGTCAATCTTGGACTGAATATTGTTTCTCATGGGTTCCTCTTTAGGTGCTTAGGATTGAAGACAACGGGTTGGGGAAATTGACAATCTAGAGAGTATATTCTATCAATTTCTCTGGATTGGTATTTGAGAATATTGTTGGTACAAATTCTGGGATTGTCAATACTCCATTATGGTAGTTTCAACTTCATCGGCGAATCGCTAGATTTTCCAATAGTCTCCCGTTGGCTGTATTCTGATTATAGTTTCATTTCTTCTGTATGACCCTGCTCAATCTCAATCAAGCTGATTTGTCCGACATCCGTTTAATTGCTTCCGATGTTGATGGTACTCTTACCCA
>NZ_LIRE01000614.1 GCF_001402795.1 Pseudanabaena sp. 'Roaring Creek' | reverse complement strand
GTTTGAAGCGGCTAGATATGGCAAGAGATTGAGGCTAAATACCATGTTTCAATCCCTAGAAGGGTTTTAGATGGTTTGAAGCTTATTCCTTCTATTCTCAAATTAGAAGGAGTTGAAGGAAAGTTTCAATCCCTAGAAGGGTTTTAGATGGTTTGAAGCAGCTGAAATTGTATTTTGTTGAGACTAACTATCTGTTTCAATCCCTAGAAGGGTTTTAGATGGTTTGAAGCCTGCCGCAGATTTTGCGCAATCATCCACCGATACAGCTAGGTTTCAATCCCTAGCAGGGTTTTAGATGGTTTGAAGCTCAATCAATTTCTGATTCTCATGAATCAAAATTGGGTTTCAATCCCTAGAAGGGTTTTAGATGGTTTGAAGCAAAGATTGCTAAAAGCTACAAGCCAGTTGTCGCAAGTTTCAATCCCTAGAAGGGTTTTAGATGGTTTGAAGCAGGTGGCGTAATTGAAATTCATGCACCAGAAAAAATAGAAGTTTCAATCCCTAGAAGGGTTTTAGATGGTTTGAAGCTCAAGAAGTATAGATATTTGTTTGGGCGTGAGAAGTTTCAATCCCTAGAAGGGTTTTAGATGGTTTGAAGCCTGGAATACACATAGATCTGATTCGGATTCTCAGGATTGGTTTCAATCCCTAGAAGGGTTTTAGATGGTTTGAAGCTC
>NZ_LIRE01000613.1 GCF_001402795.1 Pseudanabaena sp. 'Roaring Creek' | reverse complement strand
TTAGTTCGGTTTGACTTGCAGCAGATAGAGAATCCTGAAATATCAGGAATTGAATATCAGCAAGGCGAATTACAAGGCTACGAAGTGCGCGAATATCTGCTAGAAAAATGGGATAGGAAATGTGCTTATTGCGGCGCTGAAAATGTGCCATTACAAGTAGAACATATTCATGCAAAATCTCAAGGCGGATCTAACCGTATTTCTAATTTATGCCTAGCTTGTGAACCCTGTAACACCAAAAAAGGGGTGCAAAGCATTACCGATTTCTTGGTTAAGAAGCCTGAAGTATTGAAAAAGGTGTTAGCTCAAGCCAAGCGTCCACTCAAAGATGCGGCGGCAGTGAACTCAACCCGTTGGGCATTGCTTAATGCCCTCAAAACTACTGGATTGCCTATCACTAGTGGTTCAGGTGGTCAGACTAAGTTCAATCGAACTCGCCTGAATCTGCCAAAAGCCCATTGGCTTGATGCTGCTTGCGTTGGTCAAGTTGAGAACTTGGAAGTGCTAACCAGTCAGCCATTGCTAATCAAGGCAACAGGTCACGGAACTAGACAAATGTGCAGGACCGATAAGTATGGGTTCCCATCTCGTCATGTCCCAAGATGCAAGTT
>NZ_LIRE01000058.1 GCF_001402795.1 Pseudanabaena sp. 'Roaring Creek' | reverse complement strand
CTGCGCGTGCGCCGCAGGTTTTAGGGTTTTATACTTAAATTAAGCCCACTTACTCACTTAAACCAAAGTTGTAAGTTTTTAGAGTCTGGAGCATGGCGAGAAATAGATTAGAAGATTGTCTCAAACGAAATTATGATGCTATTCAAGCCCGCGATCGTGCTTATGAACCGATTGAAATATCCACAGAAATTTTTTCTGATCAGTCTGCTATTTGTCTTACCGCTTGCCTTGGTGATGAATTTGCTCATGTCAGAACTAAACAGTCGTGTGGAATTTACTCAAAAAGAAATTTATGGCAATGCGTACCTAAGACCTATTAGCCAATTATGGCAATATATTCCCCGACGGCAATTAATTTTGCAAAATCAGTTTTACAAGAATTCGCAAGGTGCTAGTTTCATAGATCGTTCAGATCGCTTAGAAATATCTCAATCGCCGCAACGAGAATTGCAGGATCTCCAAAATGCGATCGATCGAGAGTTTGTGAATTTAGCGAAGGTAGATCGCCGTATTGGGGGCATTATTCAAACTGGCGATAAGGTCAAAGATATAGAGACTTTAAGGCAAGATTTGCAGAAATCTACAGGGCTTGCAGAGTTTCGCAATCAAGATTTAGTTCTAGAAAAACTCGATCGCTTTAGAGCTTATGTCGTGGATTTTTCAAATTTAATTCTCGATCCAGATCTTGATACCTTCTATCTAATGGATGCGAGTGCGGTTAAGCTGCCAGAGATGCAAAAGGTCTTAAATAAGATGATGCGGACATATCGGGAAATGACCTTTGAAAAAGAAACCGCTAATGAAAAAAAGACCTTACTGATTTCTTTGTTGGGGTCGCTGGATGAATATAATAACGACTTAACTGCAAATTTAGAACGCGCTTTTAAAAATAACCGTCGCGGCAATCTGCGTAATTCGCTGAACGGGGCACTGCAAGATTTTGTTTCTGGCGTTAACAAGGCGATCGCTAATACCAATCAGATTGTCGGTAAGGAAAGCCAGTCTGCTTTGGCGGAAGGGGCTTATCAACAAAGCATTGAAAATACTCTGAAATATAGCTTTACGCTTTCACAACAAATTTTCGATCGCTTAGATGAATTATTGATGTATCGGATTCAAGCTATTGAGGAGCGCAAACTATATATCTCCCTCTTCGTGTTGATTATATTTATAGCGATCGCTTATCTGTTTGTCGGTTTCTATCTATCGGTGATGCGAACCGTTTATCAGTTAGATATTGCTTCTAAGCTCATGACATCGGGAAATGCGGCGGAGATCGAACTAGATAGCAAAGATGAATTATCGATGGTCGTGCGATCTTTCAACAAGGTGGCGATCGCTTTGAGAGAATCTGAAGAAAAATATCGAAGCATTTTTGAAAACTCCGTCGATGGCATTTTTCAGACTAGTCCTGAAGGGAAGTATCTCAGTGTCAATCTAGCCTTGGCGAAAATCTATGGCTATGAATCCGTTGAACAGATGGTCGCGCAATTAGTAGATGTTAATACCCAACTCTATGTCGATCCCGATCGCCGTCAGCAGTTTCAAGCCCTCATGGATGTAAATGATACGATTACTAACTTTGAGTCGCAGGTATATAAACGCGATCGCACTGCGATCTGGATTAGTGAAAATGTGCGCACCCTCCGCGATCAGCATGGCAGAATAATTTACTACGAGGGGACTGTTGAAGACATTAGTCAGCGTAAAATGGCCGAAATTGCCTTAGAGAAAGCAAATCAACAAATTATTGCGCTGAATGAGCGGCTCAAAAAAGAAAATCTACGGATGAGTAGCGAGCTAGAAGTTACGCGCAAGCTACAGGAAATGATTCTGCCTAAAGACAAAGAATTAGCAATGGTCATGGGTCTAGATATTGCGGGCTTTATGGAACCTGCGGCTGAGGTCGGTGGCGATTATTACGATGTGCTGCAACAAAATGGGCGGATCAAGATTGGTATTGGCGATGTGACGGGGCATGGACTAGAGAGCGGTATGTTGATGATCATGGTGCAAACTGCGGTACGCACCCTACTCCAAAATGAAGAAGACGATCCAGTCAGATTTTTAGACATTCTCAACCGCACGATTTATGGCAACGTGCAGCGAATGGATTCGGACAAAAATTTAACCCTGTCCCTAATTGATTACGACCAAGGTAAGTTGACGCTAAGCGGTCAGCATGAAGAAATGATCGTGGTGCGGAAGAATGGTTATCTTGAGAGATTTGACACGATTGATTTGGGATTTCCCATTGGGCTAGAGGAAGAAATTGGGAACTTTCTTGCTCACAAGCAAATTCATTTGCATTCGGGTGATGTGGTCGTGCTATATACCGATGGCATTACTGAGGCGGAGAACGAAGACCGACAACTTTATGGTGTCGATCGATTATGTGAAGTGATTTGCCAAAATGTTGATGCCTCGGCGATCGCTATTCGTGAGGCGGTAATTGAGGATTTGCGATCGCATATTGGCAATCAAAAAATCTATGACGACATTACCCTTCTCGTACTCAAACAAAAATAGGTATTCCTAAATATAGCTACCGCCAGTCTTGTATAGTGTTGCCGCGCGGAGTGCGGCAACACTATTTGGGGCTTTATACCAATTCACAAAAGTGTTGTCACACTTTTGTGAATTGGTATAAAGCCCCAAATAGGTTAAGACATAAAACCCAGAAGAGTGTTGCGGCGCTTCGCGCCGCAACACTCTTCTGGGTTTTGTTTTTGTCC
>NZ_LIRE01000612.1 GCF_001402795.1 Pseudanabaena sp. 'Roaring Creek' | reverse complement strand
AAACGGGGGCGGCGTTTAACTTTTAGAAGTTGAGCGCCGCTCTTTGTTTGATGACTTGATGTTAAATCAATTTCGCATTTTATGCAATACGTCGCACATAAAGTTATTTTGAGGTAACATTGGATGGGTAAAAAAGGTGTTTCACCATTGGCGGTAATACTGACTATGAGAGGAAAAACTCAGCAAGAGATAGCAGACTTACTTAATGTTCGTAGAGAAACAGTAAGTAATTGGATGACTGGAAAAACGCCAGCTAGGCTGACTTTAGAAGAATGGAGTAAACTGGCAAATTTTTTAGATATGACTTTGGAGCAACTCCCCAAGAGCTTTGCCCCACAGCCAATTAACGATAGCCAAAATCAAAATCAAAATTAAGCGATCGCCCAAGATAGCGGCGCGCAGCGCTCCCCCATAAAAAAGTATGGAAGTCTTACAGTTAAGCGTTTTGGACTTACCACCAGTTAACCCACTGGGAATAATGCCTAGATTTGGGATTAGCGGAAAAGA
>NZ_LIRE01000611.1 GCF_001402795.1 Pseudanabaena sp. 'Roaring Creek' | reverse complement strand
AATGTTACAGGTATTCAATCAAATTTTAGCCACCCATGTTTCAATCCCTAGAAGGGTTTTAGATGGTTTGAAGCTGCATGGTTTTCCATCTCGCCACTAATGCCCAAATGATGTTTCAATCCCTAGAAGGGTTTTAGATGGTTTGAAGCGGCTGGCATCTTTCTCAATTCTCGGCAGTTTCAAAAGTTTCAATCCCTAGAAGGGTTTTAGATGGTTTGAAGACCAGTTTAGTTTTTTGTTTTTCGCGATCGCCAAAAGTTTCAATCCCTAGAAGGGTTTTAGATGGTTTGAAGGGAGATTGAAGAGAGGATTGGCACAAAGCAAAGCCGTTTCAATCCCTAGAAGGGTTTTAGATGGTTTGAAGTATGGCTTTCGGTTTGCTCGTATTCTCCGTTGCGTTTCAATCCCTAGAAGGGTTTTAGATGGTTTGAAGATTCCATGCCTGATCGGGCGAACTTGGCATAGTGCTGAGTTTCAATCCCTAGAAGGGTTTTAGATGGTTTGAAGCTCAATGACAACGAACCGAGGTTGTCCCTCTGCAATGTTTCAATCCCTAGAAGGGTTTTAGATGGTTTGAAGCCAATAATGTTGTATCTGCCAATCAACTAATGTCATTCGTGTTTCAATCCCTAGAAGGGTTTTAGATGGTTTGAAGCTTGCTTGTCAGTAGTATCAGCACTCATAAACTAAGTTTCAATCCCTAGAAGGGTTTTAGATGGTTTGAAGCCAACAGCTAGCCCCGCCCCGATCGCCGCCTTACCTAAGAGTTTCAATCCCTAGAAGGGTTTTAGATGGTTTGAAGCTTCCTGCGATCTCGCCAAAGCTTTCTCGAATTTCGTTTCAATCCCTAGAAGGGTTTTAGATGGTTTGAAGCTAGTGAGTCGTTAGCAATGCCATAGGCAACTAATTAGTTTCAATCCCTAGAAGGGTTTTAGATGGTTTGAAGCAGCAGCAAAGATCGCATTCGACAAAGCCACTGCCGAGTTTCAATCCCTAGAAGGGTTTTAGATGGTTTGAAGCCGTCCTGATATTGGCTACTGGGTAGAAA
>NZ_LIRE01000670.1 GCF_001402795.1 Pseudanabaena sp. 'Roaring Creek' | reverse complement strand
CTAATACCAAAGCTCAAAATGGCGTAGCCATTTTGAGCTTTGGTATTAGGGTTTTCAAGTTAAGAAATGGTGGAGCCATTGCTTAACTTGGTATAAAAAGTGAATGATGGATTACATCATGCCACCCATACCGCCCATGCCACCCATACCGCCCATGCCGCCCATGCCAGCAGCACCAGCACCAGCGCCAGCATTCTTCTCAGGTTTCTCAACTACGAGAGCTTCGGTGGTTAAGACCATGCCAGCAACGGAAGCAGCATTTTGGAGTGCAGAGCGCACAACCTTTGCAGGGTCGATGATACCAGTAGCGATCAAGTCAACATACTCACCCTTGAGGGCATCAAAGCCATGATTGAAGCTCATACCCTTCACTTTCTCAACCACAACGGTTCCTTCTAAACCAGCGTTATCACTGATTTGACGAAGAGGGGCAGAGAGAGAACGAGATACGATTTCAGCGCCGATTGCTTCTTCGTTCTTCAAGGTTGCTTTGAACTCTAGCAATTCAACCGCAAGGTGAGCAAGGGTTGCACCACCACCAGGAACGATACCTTCTTCAACGGCTGCACGGGTAGAGTTGAGTGCATCTTCAATACGAAGCTTGCGATCCTTGAGTTCGGTTTCAGTCGCAGCACCGACTTTGATCACGGCTACGCCACCAGCGAGCTTAGCGATCCGCTCTTGGAGCTTTTCCTTATCGTAGTCAGAGTCACTGAGATCCAATTCCTTACGGATTTGGGCAACACGCTTATCGATATTTGCCTTGTTGGTAATGTCAGAAACGATAGTTGTTTTGTCCTTGGAAATGGTGATCTTACGAGCAGTACCAAGCATTTCTAGGGATGCGGCGCTAAGTTCCAAACCAGTGTCTTCAGAAATTACCTGTCCATCGGTAAGGACGGCGATATCTTGCAACATCGCTTTACGGCGATCGCCAAAACCAGGAGCCTTGATAGCAGCGATATTCAGAGAACCTCTGAGCTTGTTGACTACCAAGGTTGCGAGAGCTTCGCCTTCAACATCTTCAGAGATGATTACAAGAGGAGCGCCTGAACGAGCAGCTTTTTCCAGAATAGGAACAAGGTCTTGAATGACATTGATTTTCTTGTCGGTGATCAAGATCTTAGCGTTCTCAAATTCGACCAATTGACGTTCGTTGTCAGTGACGAAGTAAGGAGAAATGTAACCGCGATCGATCTGCATCCCTTCCACGATTTCTAATTCGGTGGTAAGAGACTTGGATTCTTCAACGGTGATTACGCCATCTTTACCAACCTTATCCATAGCATGGGCGATCATTTCGCCAACTTCAGAATCATTGCCCGCAGAAATGGTGGCAATCTGAGCGATTTCAGCGTTGGAATCAACTGCTTTTGCTTTTTGAGCGATGACATCAACGAGGTGAGCAACTGCTTTTTCGATGCCGCGACGTACGCCAACTGGATTAGCACCAGCAGCTACGTTGCGCAGACCCTCACGAATCATTTCTTGAGCCAAAACGGTGGCACTGGTGGTTCCATCACCTGCGACATCATTGGTCTTCGAGGCAACTTCCCGAATTAGCTGAGCACCCGCATTTTCTAGAGGATCTTCTAGTTCAATTTCTTTAGCGATGCTTACACCATCATTGATGATCTGAGGTGCGCCATATTTCTTTTCGAGAACTACGTTACGTCCTTTAGGTCCTAAGGTTACACGTACAGCATCAGCAAGGGCATTAACACCACGCTCAAGGGCGCGACGAGATTCTTCATCAAATACTACGATTTTAGCCATTTTAGTTAATTTGGTAATTGGTAATTGGTAATTGGTAATTGGAATTTGGTATCGGGGATTTGGTAACTGGCTTTTAGCGATTAGTTTTTAGCTCTTTTAGATTGCTTCCGTATGAAGAGCCTTGAAAGCTAACGGCTAACAGCTAATAGCTAATAGCTTTATTCAACGATCGCGAGGATATCTCTTTCCGCGAGTAGCAAATAATCTACGTTGTCAATTTTGACTTCTGTGCCTGCATACTTGGAGTAAAGTACTTTGTCGCCTGCTTTAACTTCTAGAGCTACGCGAGTACCTTTGTCATTACGCGAGCCAAGACCGACGGCTGTAACTTCACCAATTTGTGGCTTTTCTTGAGCTGTATCTGGTAAGAAAATACCGCCAACAGTTTTTTCTTCTTTCGTTGCTACTTTTACCAATAGGCGATCGCCTAGGGGTTGTAACGTACAAGTATTTAGGGTTAACGATGCCACTATGTCATACCTCCTTAAAATCTAATCAGAGTGGACTCTGCAAGGTACATCTCAAGCTAGGAATTTAAACCTGCTTTAGTTATATCTTGCGTGCTTTAGCACTCTGTCTCACTGAGTGCTAATATACTGCGAAATGAGTAGGGAACTAGATCGGCTTACCGTACCGATGAAAGTGCAAAGCCCCATAAGAGCCAAAAATTAAGTTCTTTGTTTCTAGTGCTTTGTTTCTAAGTAATGTGATTCAAGTAATGTGATTCAAGTAATGTGATTCAAGTAATGTGCTTCGCGCCATCTTTATTCATGAGCATTCATGAGCGTTTACTTATATCCCGCTTTATATCGCGCTTTTCCGTAATAACTGCATCTAAGGGGATGTCCCAAGGATCGTGAGGCAACTCATCCACATAAAATTCATCGAAAATAAGTCCTACTTTCAAGCCTATGGAATGAGGCAACCACCGATCGTAAAAGCCCCCGCCATAGCCCAAGCGATAACCTTGGCGATCGCAAGCTACCGCAGGCATCAAAATTAGATCGATACTTGCTAAATCGATTGGTTGTAAGTCATGGCGAGGTTCGAGGATCCCAAAAGCACCCGATCGCATACTGCTATCAAAATCTGCGATCGCGACGTGATGCCACAGCAGATCTTTTTCAAGGCAACGGGGAAATCCCCAATTTTTGTCAGGAAATCTTTGCCAAAGCGAGCTTAAATCTGGTTCTAGCCGAAAGCTGGTAAAAGCAAGAATATTTTGCGCTTGTTGAAAGGTTTGCCAATTTGCAAGGCGATCGCAAATTGTTTGACTTTTTTGCAGCCAAGTTTCCCGATCGATAAGGCTGCGGAGGTCAAGGGATGTCTTTCTAAGTTGCCTTTTAAGTTGGCGATTCATTCGGTGATTGATTTGGCGATTGATTTGGCGATCGTTCCGATCAGGATTTGTCGTATCGATTTTACTAGTAAAACCCAAAGTATGATTGGCGGCGCGAAGCGCCGCCAATCATACTTTGGGTTTTGAATTTTCGTGCTGCTTTACCTATGAACTTTTGGCAGTCTGAACCAAGGGGTTTGGGGATATTCGTGATGTTCCCAATGATAATGACCGAAGTTGTAACAACTTAGAAACGACCATAAAATCGTCCAAAAATTAGAACCAAGACGAGGAGAAAAATTCGGATTTTGATGGACTTGACAATGGGGAAGATAAGTTCCAAAGAAAAATAGTTGCAACGAGCTAAGTACGAGGGGAATCAGCCAGAAGAGAATTAAGTTAACGATTGAAACCTTGCATAGCATTATCAAAATCCCAAATATTGCGATCGCGCTAGTCAAAAAGAGAATTAGCGATCGCCATGAAAAGTATTCGCTCAGAAACTTGCAATACCAAAATACTGGATGGGAAAGGTTGCCATGAAAATCAGGATCGCCGTTTTGAGAAGGATAGCGATGGTGATTAGCATGGTTTACCGAGCAGCGATCGTAATTAAGAGATGCATAAATTCCCACCATAAGACGACCGACGATCTTATTTAGAGTTCTATTACTGGGAATTAAATTTCCATGCATTGAGTCGTGGGCAAGAATAAATAAGCCCGTATGAAGGTATGTCCTTCCCAAAATTAAAACAATGAGCCCCGCCCAAGAAATATCGAAAACTGAAACCGAAAGCAACGAATATAAACTAACAAACCATAGACTGAGAATAGTAATGACGATTAATATTCCCATCCAATCATCAGCTATGAATGCTTTTTTTTGCCAGAGATCGGATAAATTAGGCGATCGCAGATTACTGGAATTATTCATAATTTATCGCGAACGCCACTACAATTCTGGAAGTATCGGGAAATATAAAGAACGCTAAATCGATTTTGTGTTTTGTCGCAAAGCGCTGTAAGTAGTTCAGCATAGTTAAAATTAAATCTAGAGAGCGTAACGCCAGCAGACGTTACGCTCTCTAGGTTTAGGTCTAGCGAATTAGGTTCAACAGTTCTTTAGGAGATGCAAGCAGATCGATCGCCACAAAGAAAATCTTGTTGTTAGGATCGAGTAGAAATCTCCAAGATATATTCATACCAACTCCAGATCCAAACCAAGGAGTCTGAACTTTACCTGTGATTTTGATTTGAGTGTAGCCACCATCTGCGGGCTCAGAAACGCCTCTTTCTGGAACGAGTACTAGATTTTGACATTCTTCCTTAAAGAATCTCAAAACTGCATCCTTGCCAGCGATTGGTCTTTGGAATGGAGGCTGTAAAGCGCCATCGGGGAGGAATAGATCGATCAAAGCGTCAAAATCATTAGCGTTTAGGTTATTCATGTATGACAATACGGTGGGATTGTCGATACCTTCGATGCTGACCTGAGTGCGCTTTGAGGCTTCTTTGGGAGCCATTACTGGTTCGGCAACGCGAGTATATCCACCCAACTTATTAGGATCGAATCCCATATCTACAACTGAGTTACGTAGAATTGTGATTTGTTGACCTGGATCTAAATTCTTTAAGGTCTCTAAAACTGCCGAGGCATTGGCGGAAAGGCGATAGCCTTCGGGAATAGGAGCAACAATTCCTTCTTCCATCCACTTGCCGAGTTGATACCAAAAGCCTAGTTTGATATTTTGAGACCAAATAGCATAGGTACGCCCGATGGGGGTGTCGGCGCGATTAGCTAGGTCGCACATGACTTGAGTTTGTTGCTGGAAACTCATCTTCTTAATTTCATTCAATGTTAACTCAGCCAACTGCATACTGGCAGCACCAGGAGCGGCGATTGTTACGGTTTTGCCCATTTCAAGATAAGTAAACCAAATCCAAGCTAGTTGATCCTCAGGAGTGAGCTGGTTAAATCTTGCGGTAGTAGCGGGTACGACATCAGCTGCTAGGGTGTTAGGAAAAATATTTCTGGCTGAGGAGATGGTGTATGTCATAGGAATGTTTTTGGAGTTTGACTGAAGGATTTAAGCTCATGTGCGGAAGTATTTGGGCATAATTAAAAACCAATGGTGAAACCTGTAATGCAAGCACAGCATACGCTATAGGTTTTTGGATTTTACATTTAATTGTGCATGGCTACTTACATGAAGGAATTCAATTAACTCCCAAGTTCGATATAGAACCTTATATAGAACTTTAAAGTTATCAAAATTGCAGCCGATCGAGATCTCAATGGAGAACTTAAATGCTTACAAATAACTTTTGCTTGGGACACTCAGTGATTTCAAAGCAAACAAGCCATAAATCACTGCATTTTGCTAGTTGAGTTTTCCTGAGTATATATACTCACATTCTGATTGCTTTCTCAAAACCTCTAAAGGTAGATATTAAGAAAAACTTTAATTTTAATTTTTGTGCTTTTGGTATCTTAATTCATTCTTAATATATGCATAAAAAATATAACCCAAGGAAGATATTAATCCTTGGGTTATATGCAATAGGAAAAATTCACTCTGGATATTAAGTCCCAAAAGTAGTTTCAGAGCGCAGCGCAGTCGCCATTTTTGAGGGTTGATTTGCCATATATAGCTGTCGCCAATTGTACTAGGACATAAACTGTAAGAATTGACTGGCGGCGCGAAGCGCCGCCAGTCAATTCTTGCGGTTTGATTTGTCCTAAGTCAAGTAACTGTAGCTATACAAAGCCCAGAACTAGAGATAAGAAGCTTTTCAATATTTTCAAGCCACAAGATTCTCTATTACTTTCCTACATGTAGGAAAGTGCCATGATTTTGGCAATTTTGTCTGAATTCAAACCTTCAAGTTCCTTGACTGTAATCCACCCGTCCTTAATCAACCCCGCAAATACGAAAACTAGCATGGGTAAATTATAGTCATAACGACCGTCAACTTCGTGACGTTTAACACTTAAAAAGTCGTGCAAATGCCACATATCTTCTATTTCATTTAAGCAGCTCGCTTTACTGCGTACTGAATCGATAAGGGCATTTGTTTCGCGTTTATAGGCAATATCAAAAGCTTTTCGAGCAACCTCTTCCTCAACTTGAGTCCAACCAGCATTCATTACTTGCATTATCAAAACCAGAAAGAAAACATTTATTTATATAAAGAATAATAACAACTTATGTCAGGATCGACCCATTCCTACTAGATTTCTTTATTTTTTAAATGACTTCACCGCAATTGCTTTGCTTGCCTGTTTAGCTAGGACGAATTAAAACCCCAAAGATGAGTGGCGGCGCTTTGCGCCGCCACTCATCTTTGGGGTTTTATGTTTTAAACAAACCTTACATCGCTATATTGTCGCTATTTAAGATTGCCGCTATTTAAGATGTGGACGCATTACGAGTAAGCGCGATCGCTATAATAGTTAGACAGCTTGTAGTGAAAATATTACAGCCCCCATACTAGAATACCTTCCTGCCTTAAAATATCTTCTTGCCAAAAACTTTTCAAAAGTACTGCTATGACTGCAACCGCAACCAAGACAACAACCAAGACACAGTATGAAGCCGTTATTGGGTTGGAAACTCACTGTCAGTTGACAACTAACTCCAAGATCTTTTGTAACTGCTCGACCCAGTTTGGCGCAACTCCCAATACTAATGTTTGCCCTGTCTGTCTGGGAATGCCTGGGGTGTTGCCTGTACTTAACGAAAAAGTTTTGGAATATGCAGTCAAGGCTGGACTAGCTTTAAATTGTCAAATTGCGCCCCATAGCAAATTCGATCGCAAGCAATATTTTTATCCTGATCTTCCCAAAAACTATCAAGTTTCCCAATACGACTTGCCAATCGCCGAGCATGGTTGGCTCGAAATCCAATTAGAAGACGGTAGTACTAAGCGCATTGGGATTACACGCTTGCATATGGAAGAAGATGCAGGAAAACTCGTTCATGGCGGTAGCGATCGCCTATCGGGTTCCAGCCATTCCCTCGTAGATTTCAATCGCACGGGTGTGCCTCTGTGTGAAATCGTATCCGAGCCAGATATGCGATCGGGCGCAGAGGCGGCTGCCTACGCTCAGGAACTCCGACGGATTATGCGTTACCTTGGGGTGTGCGATGGCAATATGCAGGAAGGTTCGCTCCGTTGTGACGTAAATATCTCAGTGCGCCCCGTCGGTCAAGAGAAGTTCGGTACGAAGGTGGAAATCAAAAATATGAATTCCTTCAATGCCATTCAACGCGCGATCGATTTTGAAATCAATCGTCAAGTGGAAGCGATCGAATCTGGTAGCGAGACCATCAAGCAAGAAACCCGCCTTTGGGAAGAGAATAGTCAGCGGACGATTAGTATGCGCTCTAAGGAAGGGGCTAGCGATTATCGCTATTTCCCCGAGCCTGACTTGATGGCGATCGAAGTGCCTTTAACAACCCTAGATAAATATCGTTCCGAACTTCCCACGCTGCCTATGGCAAATCGCCATCGCTATCGTGATGAGTTTGGACTGACTCCCTACGATGCTGCTTTGATTGCCGATGATCGCAGTATTGCCGAGTTCTTTGATGCCACGATCGTCGCAGGGGCAGAGCCAAAGCAAGTATTTAACTGGGTAATGGGTGACGTTACTGCCTATCTCAATGAAAACAAACTCAAGATTGGAGATATTGCACTCACGCCTGCGATTTTAGGTGAAATGATTGCCTTAATTGCCGATGGCACGATCAGCAGTAAAATTGCTAAGGATATTTTGCCAGAGCTAATTACTAAGGGTGGTTCCGTTAAGGATCTTGTGGTATCTAAAGGCTTGACCGTTCTTGCGGGGGCGGAACTTGAGAAGATTATTGATGAAATTATTGCCGCGAATCCGAAGGAAGTTGAGCAATATAAGGCTGGTAAAACCAAGTTATTAGGTTTCTTTGTCGGTCAAACCATGAAGAAAACCCAAGGACGAGCCGAACCACAGTCCACGAATAAATTGATTGCGGACAAACTAGCTGTCTAAAAAGAGAGGCGCTTAGCGCCTCTCTTTTTATGTTTTATAGCTATGGACAAATCAAACCCCAAGAATTGACTGGCGGCGCTCCGCGCCGCCAGTCAATTCTTGGGGTTTATGTCCTAGTACAATTGGCGACAGCTATAGATTAAAAAAGCTGCGGATGGCATTCAAATATAAAGGTTCATTGGTAGCAGCATTATTGCTATGTCCGCCATTGGGAATGATCACAATTTGTTTTCTGGAGGGGGTTGCCTCGTAGAGACTTTGTGCCATCGATACGGGAATTACCTCGTCAGCAGTACCGTGAATATAAAGTACGGGTATAGCAAGCGATCGCACCTTTGCGATCGAATCAAAACGTTGATGGATGAGTAAATCGATGGGAAAAATTCGATATTTAGGATCGAGCTGTGCCATATCGCTCATCGAAGTAAAGGAAGCATCAACGATCGCTCCGAGGGCATCGGGATGTTTGATAGCCAGATCGATCGCGATCGCTCCACCCAAAGAATGACCGTAGATTAAAATCTGGTTTGACTTATAACCCTTTTGAATGAGATAGTCCCAAGCGGTTTGGGCATCGGTATACACCGACGATTCTGACGGAAACGATCCCTCACTCCTGCCATAACCTCGATAATCAAATACGAGAACTGAGAAACCCATCCGCATTAAGCGATTAGCATGTTTGGCGTTAGCACTGATATTTTTGCCCTTACCATGCAAATACAAAATTACCTTGCGATCGCCAAGACTGGCTTTTTCCTCTTGTTTGATATTTGGTAACCACCAACCATGAATGTTTTCGCCCGTGCCATCGGCTTTTTTTACGGGAATTAAGACATCTTCATAGGTAGCATTAAAATTTGCAGGCGTAGTGGTAATTTCCTTCTCTGGCGAAAAAACTAGCCTCGTTTGCCCAAACCACAATCCCGCACAAACAGAACCATAAAAACTGGCGATCGCAATGCCCGCGATCGCTACAGGACGCACCCAAGGTTTGGGCGATCGATCCTGAATTTGTTTATTCTGCGCTGATTCTAGAGATGATTCAGACATTGAATTTAATTTAGATATTGTAATCTGAAGCCAATTTTAGAGCCTTTAGCATTACATTGCCGAAAACTCTAAAATCTAGTTTGCCAAAATATATAGCTGCCACCAACAGTATCAGGATATAAAACCCTAAAGAGAGTTGCCGCGCGGAGCGCGGCAACTCTCTTTGGGGTTTT
>NZ_LIRE01000610.1 GCF_001402795.1 Pseudanabaena sp. 'Roaring Creek' | reverse complement strand
GCCCAAAGATCAACCAATCCCAAATCAGAAGGCTCAGTAAGAGAATGCAGCTTTTCATTAAAACTATGGATCAATTGGTTATATAGGTTATCTAATAACGGTTTGATCCAATCAAAATGGTACAGCAACACTCCACGCTTAATTCCAAAATAGTCACATAACTGACGTTCCGATGCATTGAGCAAATCAAACCCACCATCGGTAACAGAATTAATCACCTGAGATACCTTGAGTTGTAGAAGCTCCAAATTAGACATCGCATCAGGAGTGATATCACCAGACTTGATGAGCGTATGGGGGATATCACCCAGATCAAAATCTGACAAAAAGTAAATAACATCACCATCTTGAAAGCGATCGCCTGTTTTCCTGCCAAAACACTGCGTTACCGTCGCCAAAATATGGCGATCGACAAACGCCGCAAAAGCAGGATCTTTATCAGTGGGATGCAACCCTGTCATCGCCACATAATCCGCACGAAGCATCGCAATATTGGCACAGGGAGTCCCGACAATTACAAAGGTTTTGGCATCTTTAAAATCATTAGACCCACGAGAATCGCGAAACCAAAAGCCATGAGCCTCAGAATTAGCAAACCTCTTAAAATCAATCACCCTAGTGGTGGGATCGAGATTGACAAGATGAGCAATAATCGCTTGAACTTTAGCTGTTTTTTCCTCACGACGCTGCAAACCCAAACGCCCCAGATTATGCACCTGAAAAATCTGAGGCATCACCAATTCACCAGATTGCTTAAGCGTATGGACAGGAGTATTTAGGCGCATTTCCAGATCCTTTGCAT
>NZ_LIRE01000609.1 GCF_001402795.1 Pseudanabaena sp. 'Roaring Creek' | reverse complement strand
GGGCTTCAAACCATCTAAAACCCTTCTAGGGATTGAAACTTGCCTGTTTCCCGTATTGCGATCGCCCACCCAACAGCTTCAAACCATCTAAAACCCTTCTAGGGATTGAAACTAGATCACGGTATTGATAATTGGCTAACCTGTGTAGCTTCAAACCATCTAAAACCCTTCTAGGGATTGAAACTTATGCTCGTCACTCATTACATACCCGTCGGCAAGCTTCAAACCATCTAAAACCCTTCTAGGGATTGAAACTTATGAACACACCAACTTTAATACAAGGCTATCCCTTTCAAGCTTCAAACCATCTAAAACCCTTCTAGGGATTGAAACTAAAGGCATTTGGACTGCAACTAAACTTAATGGTGCTTCAAACCATCTAAAACCCTTCTAGGGATTGAAACTAATACGATCACCATGAAACCCATCAAACCCACCTCTAGCTTCAAACCATCTAAAACCCTTCTAGGGATTGAAACATTGAGGCGATATGTAAAGCGTCTGGAGAAAGCGGCTTCAAACCATCTAAAACCCTTCTAGGGATTGAAACATTTAAAAGTGCAGTTGGTCAGTACAATAACCAATTTAGCTTCAAACCATCTAAAACCCTTCTAGGGATTGAAACTTCGTTCCACCCCATTAAATAAGTTCGTAGCGGACTTAAGCTTCAAACCATCTAAAACCCTTCTAGGGATTGAAACAATTTTGGGAGCCGTTGCCAATGATGCGTTTACCAGTGCATCGGCTTCAAACCATCTAAAACCCTTCTAGGGATTGAAACCAA
>NZ_LIRE01000608.1 GCF_001402795.1 Pseudanabaena sp. 'Roaring Creek' | reverse complement strand
AGTAATGTGGCTTTGTGAGCAGAAACAAACTCATGCAAATCGACAGGGGCGATCGCGATGCTGGATAGGTCAGTGAAGCTTTTGGGATTATTGGGGTCAAACTCTCTGATTTTTTCGACAGTGCCACGATTGCAGCTTAGGCGAACGGGTAGATTTCGATTAATTGGAAACACTTCAAAACTAAATCCTTTGTGGCTCCATTGTTTTAATTCTTTTACTTCTTTGACTTCTTCATATCCTAATCTTGCCAAAGCAGAAGCTAGTAATTTAACCGATTGCGAATCACCGATATTGAGATAGATGCTATGTTTTTGGAATACTTGAGTGGATGGTAGATGGGGCTGGAGCGCGTTAATGGTAGTAGCGATCGCTAAGTTAGGCTGTGGTTTGGCAATCAATTCCGCTAATAACTCAATCCTTGCCCAAGCAGTTTCTAAATCGATTTGGGCTGATTCGTAGGGAAATGTATCAAGGGGTTGATATAGATAGACGCGCCATGACATTGACTGGAGTTGTAAAGCCCATCGGGTTGCTTCTTCGACGGTGGCGGTGACGATGAGTAAGGGTTTGGTTTGTTGTTGGCATAGGTGGGTGCTAATCAGTCCTTTG
>NZ_LIRE01000607.1 GCF_001402795.1 Pseudanabaena sp. 'Roaring Creek' | reverse complement strand
CTGGTTGGTAGGGGTTCATCTTCCTCTATCGAGATAGGTACTTTCGGGATACTAAACCCGATCGTCGGTTTGAGTTCGATGATGTGTTTGAGGCGATCGCAGATGCCAAGGTAGACATCGACAATCTCGCTCTCAGAAAACTGCGAGGCATCAATGAAATTAATCAAGGCGCTAGACCGTGAATTAATGAGATAGGGGCTAAATTCTTCAGGCATTGTTATTAGTTACCTTCTTGTTGGTTTCCAGTGTGTCGCGTTGCAGCTCCAAAGATTCCTTGATATAAACCAAGGCGTTTCGATAGTCGTTACTGTAGTCAATGTCACCGAGCTGGGACATGAGGGCTAGATTGACCATCGCGAGGGAAAACTGAATGGTTTGCATATTGGGATTAGCGATCGCAATTATGTTCTCGATCGTGTTCTGGATGGGCTGCGGACTCATGAAGCATCGTCTCCTTGGATGGTGGGTCTGAGGACAGAGAGGGTTGGAGCATTTTGAAAAACGCGATCGCACTGGTTAAGCAAGGCACTGGCCAGAGAGATTTTTAGCGCC
>NZ_LIRE01000606.1 GCF_001402795.1 Pseudanabaena sp. 'Roaring Creek' | reverse complement strand
CTGTAGCTATAAAAAGCCTATAAAACAGTCTGTGCTGTCCTCAAAGCAGGCGGCACAGGTTTTTAGGATTTATGCCCAGTTACTTAGCTATAAAAGTCTGAGGTAGCGCTGTAGTATGGACAAGGACTATATGCGATCGCCTCCTAAGAATGAATCGTAAATTTTGGATTATTGCCCTCATCTCTTTTATTAACTCCCTGAGTTTTACGATTCTCATCCCAGTTTTGTATCTCTACGGCAGACAGTTCAAGTTAAATGATTCTCAGACTAGCTTACTGTTTGCCATTTATGCGTTCGCTCAATTTTTTGCCACGCCAATCATCGGGAAACTCTCCGATCGCTTTGGGCGCAAACCTTTATTAATTCTCAGTTTGGCGGGGACAGTTATCGCGAACCTCATGGCAGGAACTGCTGCGAGTGCCGCCGTATTATTTTTTGCTAGATTTCTCGATGGGATTACAGGCGGTAATGCCTCGGTAGCCCAAGCCGTAATTTCCGATGTAACCACCCCTGAAAACCGAGCTAAAGCATTTGGGATCAATGGGGCTGCCTTTGGGCTGGGTTTTATTTTGGGACCTGCCATTAGTTTGATCGCCCAAAAAGTAGCCCTCAACACACCCTTAGGTAAATCCTTTGGCGCATCTTTCTTAGTTTCGGGGACGATCGCTGCGATCGCCTTATTGCTAACTATTTTCCTGCTGCCTGAGACCCTGAAGATTAAAGCTCAAAAATCACAAAACTTCTTCGATCTTGGTCTAGATAAGCTAATCACAGGATTATATATGCCCAAAATAGGAATTTTGTTGGTGATTAATTTCCTAACAGGACTAACATTCAATATGTTTACCTTTGCGTTTCAGCCCTATTTTTTGCAGGTGATTAAGCAAAATAGTGACGCGCTCACACTGATGTTCTTGCTATTCGGTGTCCTAGGCGTAATCATGCAGACTCTGGGAATTTCTCTGATGCTCAAACGCCTACAAATCGTACAAATTCTCTTTTTAGGGCTATTAATCCGTAGCGTCTCCTTCGCCTTAATGCCCATCTGGGAAAATGTCTATTACTTTGTGGTTGTATGTATTCTCTTCTCATTATTGAATTCCGTCGTACAGCCAATGATTAGCGCCCTAATTTCCCTCAATTCTAGCCCCGAAGAACAGGGAACAGTACTCGGACTTAACTCTTCCTATCTCAGCATATCAAACGGATTTGGACCAGTCATTGCTGGCTTCGTCGTCAATCAAAATAATCCCCATTCCTATGGTTATCCACTCTATCTAGCAGGGATTTGTACGTTTCTTGTCCTCATCTTTGCAGTTCTCAAACGGCAAAACTATGCAGTTAAGCCCTCCTAGCTATAGCCGTCGCCAGATGTTTCTGTATAGGCAATAAAACCCAAGAATTGATTAGCGGCGCGAAGCGCCGCCAATTAATTCTTGGGTTTTATTGCCTACAGCGCTTTACGCTCAAACCCAAACCAAGGAAGTTTTCAAAAGCGTTGCTGCGCAACGCTTTTGAAAACTTCCTTGTGGTTCGTTTGATCGATAATTGCTTTAAGTCAAGTGACTGTAGCTATAGATATTGCGTGCTAATCGTCATTCTACTCTATCGATTTTAGGTGAGGAGAACCCACTCAAAAAAGTTCGGTTCTCCTTCTCCTCAAAGCTTTGCCGCTATTTCATAATAAGTCTGTGAATCAAGAAGTACAAACCTCCAATTCAATTTCTACCCTACTTCTTAACATTCACAGTTGTTTAGAAATAGATAAAGGTGATTCCTATGTTATTGCGTTGGCATCCTCTCCAAGAAGTAGAAGAAGTAAGCCGTCAATTCGATCGCTTATTTCGCGAACTCGCACCCCAAGAACGGGAAACAACCAAAGGTGGTTGGATTCCTGCCAGTGAATTACGGGACGATGGCGATCATTTAACGCTAAGGTTGTCGCTTCCCGATATCGAACCCAAGGATCTCGATATTCAGGTCACAAAGGATTCGCTTTCGATTGCTGGCGAACGCCACATTCAAAGAAAAGATGAATCAGACAAAGGATATTATTGGAGTGAAATCAGCTATGGTAAGTTCCGTCGCGTTTTTGCCCTACCTGTAGCGATCGAAAACGATCGCGTAAAAGCCGAATACAACAATGGGATCTTAACTCTCACCCTACCTAAAGCTAACGAAGTCAAGGCTTTTAAGGTCAATGTCTCCAACGAGTTACCACCCTCTGAATCCAATCAATAATGTAATACCAATTCCCGAAAGTGTTGTCACACTTTCGGGAATTATAGCTATCGCCAAATGTACTAGGACATAAACCCCAAGAATTAACTGGCGGCGCGAAGCGCCGCCAGTTAATTCTTGGGGTTTGATTTGTCCTAATTCAAGTGACTGTAGCTATAAAATCTAAATCTCGTAAGGGTTTTCAAGTTAAGAAATGGCGTAGCCATTGCTTAACTTGGCATAGCGGTAGCCAATTATTTTAGGACAAACCCAAACGCCAAAATAGAGTGGCGGCGCTACGCGCCGCCACTCTATTTTGGCGTTTGGGTCTTAACTACAATGGCTATAGCTAT
>NZ_LIRE01000057.1 GCF_001402795.1 Pseudanabaena sp. 'Roaring Creek' | reverse complement strand
ATTGCTATCACGATTATGTCTAGCAAGATATGCTCTTTCCCTCGATTATCTCGTGGATCTTCTACTCCCTCAAAGTGGCTCAGTAAACTTACTTCGATAGGGCTATTCATTGTGGCTTTATTTGTTTATTTTCTCCTAAATTTTATTACCTTTTTTATGCGGTTGCCCTGATCTTGAGACTTAAGCGATCGCTCTTCAAGAAATACTAGCTAAACAGCAGGTTGAGGCGATCATGTAAGCTAATTATGATTTTGGCGATTCTCCAAGCGGAGATGCTTTCTGCCGCTTTGTTTTTGTTGATTTCGGGGACTTAGGCTGTTTTGTAGATAGTTTTTGTAACTTTTGGACTTGTTTGAGGGTTAGTCCTGTAAATTGGGCAACTAACTCTATAGACATATTGGAGCGCAACATGTTTAGGGCGATTTTGTTAGATGCATTAGCCTCGCCTTTGGCTTCACCTTTAGCTAGACCTCTAGCCTCACCTTCGGTTAAACCTTCTAGCAGAATTTCTTGGTAAATAACTGATTCTTTCATTATTTCGCTCCTTAAAAGTCTTTGGATGATTTCTTTATTCAGGGCTATACCCGATATTATAGCTGTCGATGCGGCGACGTTGCTTTGTACTTGTTTATCGCTAATTTTTTCAATTTGCTGGGCAACTTGTCTTAAGGTTTCTTCGGGGTTATCGGTTTGTGAGAGGGTTGCAAAGGGTAGTAGTCCTTGGAATTGCTGAAATATTTCTGTGGGTTGTTCCCAAAGCCTGATGACGTTAAATTGATGGCTGAGTCCGCCAAGGTTAAATGTGGTTTGGTAAACAAGGGTTGATTCACTGGGTGTGAGGTAAATTACGACTTGATAGATTTCCCTGTCTGGAAATTGTCGATGCAGTCTCAACAGGTAATCGGTCATGCGGAAGGGGATATTTTTGTTTGGATCGGTCTGAAACTCTATATGGAGTATCATTCTTAATGATTTCAGAAATATAACTGAATCAGCCCGAATTGGTTCGACGGAGAGTTCCGATGGTTCGAGTTTGGTAAAGTTAATCGGTTCTCCTAACAGCCAACTGGCAAAGTCGGTGGGGAAGGTTTCGGCAAGGAATTTACAGATGTTGTCAATCATTGCGGGATTTTATCATCCTCATAGGTATTTGAGAACGACTCAAGCCATGATTCTAAAGCTCTCAGATCAGCTTGTGAGCATCGCTCCTATACTCGTAATTAGGATGGCTTTCAAATAGATTTATTTGATGCGGTTCATTTAATGAACGCTCCATACATTATACATTACTACTAAGATTTCTCATAGAAAAGACCTTCCAATAAATCAGGTAATGCATTCAAGAAATGATCGCAAAGAATATTAAGTGACTTAGCTGATTGTTCTGCTTCTTCTTCGGTGGTGCATATCCAAGGTGTATTAATAGAACCTAAACCAAACCATACTCCAATGGAAACTCCTACTCCTGGACCAAGTCTAATACTTTTCTCGTCTTGATGAAAGATTGTATGAAAGTACCTAAAAGTACCCTTTCCAATTTCAATCCATGTCTTAACTGACCAGCAATTTATTATGGTCTGATACCCTAAATCTCCCCGTCTACTGAATGGCTTTCCTAAAATAGGCTCTAATTCTTTGCTAACTAAAGACTTTATTCTTTTTGAATCAACAACTTGTTGTATAGAATTGCGATACTCAAGTTGTTTAATTATTTGGCTGTGGGAATTAGCCTCATTGTAAAACCAATGATCAAGTTCTTGGTCTCTATCAGTTAAATTTTCGCCTAATAAGCTAAGAGTACGACGCTGACTAAATCTAACGAGAGCTATTGCTAATTCTAATTTTTGCTCAGGCGATAAAGAATCGAATATTTTGATAATATTTTGAGTCTCTGGATTGAGAAGCATTCTTAGAGAAGGAAAATCTTCTCTAACTTCTCGTTGGATTTCCAATAGACTCCAGTGATAGAACCGTATATCAAACTCATTGATTAAATACTGGGAATTTGAAGACATAACTAAAATAGCACCTTTGTGAGTGAAGTGGTAAATCTAGTGTATCCAGTTTTTGTCGAACTGAAAATCATAGCCATACTCAAGCAAGTAGGGTGCGTTAGCTTTAGCGTAACGCGCCATTATTGAAGTAGTAAGAGTGGAAGACTAATTCACAATAGATTCGGTAAAAATATTGATTGAGGAAAATTTACAGACAAAGAGCGGTTAAAGACTGACATTAGCCTTTACAGGCATGAAAAACAACAAGCGATCGCCTCTCTCAAATCCAAAAAGTAAACTCTACGCTGCGATCGGTACAATCTCGAATGGGATATTTTCTAGAACGACTTGTGGTAGCTGACCTGCTCCAAGAATCTCTTTTGCATCAAGAATTTCTATCCCAATTAAAACTTCACCAGCAGCAATATTTAGAGCTATTTCCTCGCTTAGGCGTAAAGTCCGACATTCATGATGTCCTTCAACTAGGCGAATATAGAGTGCGTCAGTTTCTTGATCGTAGCTAATTTTCATGATTTTGGCTTCCTTAATAATCAATCAAAAATAAAATGTATATACTGTAACCACGACTATCTCTGTCTCACTTTCAACGATGATTGGGGCAACTCGTTTAATAGCATAGGAGTGCCCTTGCCATTTGCCGTCGAACTGAAAATCATAACGATACTCAAGTCTACCTTGCTTGGCTGGTTTGTGATTGCCATTACGAATTGCTTCTATAACTTCCAGTTCATTTGTACCGCGCTCTATGCATTGTGCCAAAGCGTGTTTAGTAAAACGAATTGACTTCATAAATTTTACTGTAACCAGTTCCTGTCAATATTTTATATGTTTGAACATATACAACCAAACAATGATTGACCTCCTCAAATATTACTAAAAAGCGATCGCCAATATTAATCTTGAGACTTAAGCGATCGCCTTTACCAGTATGAAAAGCAACCAGCGATCGCCTTAATTATCACTAAAAAGCGATCGCCAATATTAATCTTGAGACTTAAGCGATCGCGGATTGAGAAAAGTAAAATAAAGACTTAAAGAATACTTGTGTTGATTATGATGGTTTAGGAAAGCGTTTTATTAGCACCACTGTCCACCAGATCGTAAATACAGCATAAGTACCCAATAGAGTCCAAAATGGTATAGAGATATTGAAACCTTTGTTTGAACTGAGATTAGCTAAAAACGTCAGATGGAAAATGGCAATTATGAGTAATGTCGTTCCAACCCCAAACCAAGAAAAATGTATTTTGAAAAAACTTAATGTCTCTTCGAGGCGATCGGATGATAGCCAATATTCACGATAGGGCAAGTTAATTAATGAAGTTGGCAAGTGCTGGAGGATTAAAGGAAGACCCAGTGCAAAGGAACTGGTAATTGCCAAGGTGACAAAGTACAGAATAAAGTAAATAAACTTGGAAGAGGTTCCGTTGACTTTTCCTGCGGCATCGAAATGAGAGCCTACGATATCTGGGAGTAATGGATAGAAGTAGATACTTTGGGCGATCGCTAATCCAAATAAAAACAGCACGATATACAACGGTAATTTCATCACTGGATGCTCCTTAAGTATATTTACTAAGTAGCCGATCGCAATTAAGCATAAAACCCCAAAAACTATGGCGCATGATGCGCGTGCGCCACGGGTTTTAGTTCTGTTTTTTAATTACGCTTAGCTACTTAAAATTATCTAAGCAAACTAAAAATAAAGATATTTTTTGCAGATAGTTGTAACAAAAATCCATTTATGGGATACGTTAACCCCATCGGGAGGCTAAAGTATAAGTAGATACTTATATGGATTATATGGAGTTAAAAGGCGTGTCCCCAACTGAAATCGCAAATATTTCTGGTCAAGTAGTATCAGTAGTAGATGCCAATTTAAATCAAAATTCAGATCGAGGCTTAGATCAAATTAAGACTAGCGATCTGCATGTGGTTGAAACTTGTCCATTGCTAGCCCCCGTGGCAGTTAAAACCGAGTTACCCATTACCACCGCGATCGCCAAAGTTGTTTCCGAGGCAAGGGCTAGAATTCGCAATATTTTAAATGGTAGCGATCGCCGCTTGCTGGTGGTAGTCGGTCCCTGCTCGATTCATGATGTCAAAGCCGCCCGCGAATATGCCGAAAAACTAGCCAAATTCCGCGATGAGGTCAGCGATGCTCTTGAGATCGTGATGCGGGTTTATTTCGAGAAGCCACGCACCACCATTGGCTGGAAAGGATTGATCAACGATCCCCATCTTAATGGGACTTTTGATATTAATTATGGGATCCGCATGGCAAGGGGTCTATTGATAGATGTGGCGAAATTGGGCTTGCCCTGTGCGACGGAATTGCTCGATCCGATCATACCTCAGTACCTAGCAGATCTAATTTCTTGGACGGCGATCGGGGCAAGAACTACCGAGAGCCAAACTCACCGTGAGATGTCCTCTGGGCTATCGATGCCTGTCGGTTTTAAAAATGGAACCGATGGCAGCATTGATGTTGCTATTAATGCGATGCTGTCGGCACGGCAACCCCATCGCTTTCTCGGAGTTAGCAATGAGGGTTTAGCGAGTATTATCACCACTTCAGGTAACCCCGATGGGCATATCGTCCTGCGTGGCGGCAAGCAAGGACCTAACTATGACAAGGCTCATGTAAATGCGATCGCAAATCGCTTAAGCGATCGCCAGTTGCAACCCTACATGATGGTGGACTGCAGCCACGATAACAGCGGACAAGATTACAAAAATCAACCGATCGTACTGCAAGATATTAGCGAGCAGGTGCGTAATGGGTCTGAATACATTGTGGGGATTATGCTCGAAAGCCATCTCAATCGTGGCAAGCAACCTTTGAAAGACTTGGCGAAGTTGGAATATGGCAAGAGTATTACCGATGGTTGTATTAATTTCGAGACAACCGTCGAGGTTTTAACCGATCTCGCTCAGGCTGTTAGAGCAGGTCGTTTCTAACTGCAAAAAGCGCCCATTGGGCGCTTTTTGTTGCAATCCTTTAGCACCTGTGGCAATGATTAGAGAGTATGCCCATAGCCAAATCAGAGATCTATGCCAGCAGAGTCCTATTGGCAAAAAGTTGCCTAATGCGCTTTATATACATATCTCCGCGATCGCCTATCTCTCCCCACAACTACAAGTTTCATGAGACCCGCACCATCGGCACTCGCAAAGGATGGGAACAACGTTTACAGGAATACCATGTCGAACTGAAAGAGCATCAAGGCGTGGTTGGTCTAATTTACGTGAACTTTGCCAAGGCTGGCTTCTTGCCCAAATTCATACTTATAGATAATTCAAATAAAAACTACAGCTTCGACTTCGCTCAGCTAGCTTACACCGAGGGCTGAGCGAAGTCGAAGCCCGTCTACAAGTTATTTAAAACAACTATA
>NZ_LIRE01000650.1 GCF_001402795.1 Pseudanabaena sp. 'Roaring Creek' | reverse complement strand
GGCTGAAAATAGGACTGATGCCAACCAATCAAATAGCTTTGCCACTCCAACTTACCCACCGAGATTTCATCCAAAGTCGTCTCCATCCCTGCGGTAAAATCGGCTCTGAGCAGATCGGGAAAAGTTTTATACAACACATCATCCGTAGACATTCCCAAAACCGAAGGTTCAAGAACCTTACCCTTGAGTAACACATAGGTGCGCTCCTTCAATGTCTTGACGATCGCCGCAAACGTACTCGGTCTACCCACACCCTGCCGCTCCAGTACCTGCACTAACTTCGCTTCGCTATACCTAGCAGGAGGTTGAGTTTGTTTCTGCGTAAAACCCGCATTCGCCAAAGTCAAAGTCTGACCACTCGTTAACGCAGGAATATGTTTATCCTTACTCAAATCATTCCAGTACCGCGTATAACCCGCAAAGGTGAGAATACTGCCCCTAGTCTGCCAAAGCGTCGAATCAGCCTGAATAATCACCCGACTTTTCTGAATCAAAGCATTCGCACATTGAGAAGCCACGGCTCTGCGCCAGATTAACTCATAGAGTTGATGTTGCTTGGCACTGAGATGGTCTCTCACCGTTTTCGGAGTAATACTCAAATAGGTAGGACGAATTGCCTCATGGGCGGATTGAGCATTCGCCTGTTCGCGATGACGAGTAGTTTTCTTAGGCACATTATCAGGATCGTGTTTCGACAGCCATTCCTTCACTTCTGCACAAAACTCAGGCGCAAGACTAGTGCTATCAGTGCGGTGATAGGTAATCAAACCCTTACGTCCTTGAGGCAAATCGACACCCTCAAACAATTCTTGAGCCACCTTCATCGTCTCTTCAGGTGATAGCCCCAATCTCACGGAAGCTGCTTGCTGAAGCGAACTGGTAATGAAAGGTGGTAACGGTGATTTTTGAGCAGTCACACCCGTAGCTTCGCGAACAACATGGGGATGATTACGCGCTACTTGAATAATTCTTGCAGCTTCCGCTTCCGACAATACCCGTTTTGATTCAACCGTAGATTCCGTATTCACTTCCGCCGCATCATCAGTGACATCCTGATCATCAAGTATAGGCTCAATCTCACTACTACCCGCATAGAAAGCCGTGAATCCTTCAGTATATTCAGTCCATGCCGACCAGTAAGTAATCGGCACAAAGGTATTAATCTCACGTTCACGCTGACAGACAATATGCAAAGCCACTGACTGCACCCGACCAGCCGAACTACCGCCACTAGTACGACGCACCAAAGGCGACACTTTAAACCCAATCAACCGATCCAAACATTGTCTCGCTCTCTGAGCCGAAATCAGGTTTAAATCTAACTGATGAGCATTGGCGATCGCTGCTTTAACCGCCGTAGGCGTAATCTGGTTATAGACAGCGCGTTTGGGATTACGCAGATGCAGTTGCTGTTGTAAATGCCAAGCAATCCCCTCCCCCTCGCGATCGCCATCAGTGGCAAGCACGACTTCTGAAGCATTCTTCACAGCAGCACGAAGTTTGGCGACGACCTGTTGACCTTTACCTTCCGTCAATTGGTAGCGACATTCAATTTTGTTGGTATCCTTGTGCATGGTAAAGCCCAAGCTATCTTCACCATCTTTGGCAAGTTCTGTAAAGTGACCAAAGGAAGCTTCCACTTGCCATTCACTGCCAAGGATAGCTTGGATGGTTTTGCATTTAGATGGAGATTCAACGAGTAACAGCTTTTTCATGTTTTTGTACCTGTGTAAACTTTACCACCAAACAGACTTACTTATAATTTTCAATAGGTTTAGATTGTTGTACGTTTAACATCTCCACAGCCCTAGCAATATTTGCCGCATCAAGATCGGTAACGTGAGATTCTATGACCATACCCTGCGACTCAACCAGAATCGGATTAACAGGACGATCCCTCGCCTTTAAAGTCATCGTATCAGAGGCTTTTTCGAGACTGAACTTGTAATTTCCCTTACCATCAGGACGCTCAAAGATAATATTATTGCCATCATCTCTGCCTTTTACTTGCAACAGTTCACGACAATCCTGCGCCAGTTTCAGATCTCTTTCTGCATCAGTAATTGGGTTGTCATAACTAGGAATAGTGGAAGTTTCAGCAATTTCAGACTTACTTTCCGAATTATCCTTACGCAGACTACTCAAACCATCAAACATTGATAGAGCCAGATTCAGAATCTGGGTTGCATAATTGCTCTGGTTATGTTCTGGGTTAACAGCATTCACCTGTTGAGAATCGGCAGCACCTGAATTAGGATCGCTACCTTTGCTCCGCACTTGAAAAGGTTGCCACTCTTCATCAAACACATCATCTTTGTCCATCATCGTTAAATCCGTTAAAGTACTAGAAGACATTTCTCGTTCAGCGATCGCTAAAATATGGACGCTATGCAGTTCAACAACTTGGTTAAACACAGCCATAAATTGAGCCATATCTAGATCTGGGTTCGCAGTAATCATCGCCTTTACCTAACGCTCTAAATCAGGTCTAGATTGACCTAGCATTGGCTGAGGCAAGTTCATCCGCTCAAATGCTTGGTGGAAGTTGTTTAAATCAGTCGGAGTCATCGCATTAAGAGAGATTTGCCCTTGCGTAGTCCGCAAAATATCTTCGCCAGTATGGTTATTGACAACGGTGATATCACCATCCTGATTCTTTTGAAAATCGTAATACCCACCCTTAAAAGACTCCTGCCCAATTTCATTAAGGACATTTTCAACGACTACCACACCCCTAGCCCCCGCAGGAGCTAGATCTCCCAGCTTATCTACTGCCGCGAGATAACCCTGATTTTGAGTCAAACTGGCAATATCCACAGTGGTTGTTTTGAAAGCAGTTTTAGTAAAGTCAATCTGTTGATTAACAGTAGTCCGATCCTCAATAAATACAGCCCGATCGCTTTGCAATTCAAACTTAGCGATCACCTCACCATCAAGGTTAGAAATCTCATAGAGATTGTCCTGAGATTGAATGCGATAGTTTTCTGCCTCATACTTGCCATCGACACCCAATTTTGCAACTAGGGCAACCGACACCGCCGCCATCACCTGTTGTCTGAAGTCATCAAACGACAGAGGATTAGAACTTCCCAACTCATCACGATCGCTGATGCCATCGCCATCAGTATCAATGCTGCGAGGATTGAGTCCCATCCGCAGTTCATCGACATCAGTAATCCCATCCCCATCTAAATCGCGCCGCAGTAATTCTGCTAATTCTATTTTCGGGAGTTCTCGCCAATCCACATCGATATAGTTCTGTTCCACAGGAACTGGCAAGGTTGCCTGTGAGGATTGAGGAAGTGGCGGTAGATTACTACCAGATAAAGGCGATGGCTGAATGGGCGAGTTGGGTAACATCGCCAAATCTGGATCGCCTTTATCGCGAGGATTACTCAAGGTCACAGTTAAAGCCTGTGAAGACTCAGGATCTGTAGCACGATTCGGTGCAGCCTGATATCTGCGCCACCAATCATCCATGATGTCCCGATCCCATTGCTGAGACACACGATCCCACTCCGCATCACTGAATCCTGATGAAGGAGAATCATGCTGGGGAATGTTTTTATCTTTCTCTTGCAGTTGATCTTCTTGCCTAGCTAACAATTGCCTCAGTAGTTCTGCCAAAGCTTCAATCGTAGTTTGCGCGATCGCCAATTGCTGAGCATTAGATTGAGACGCTTCCGATGTCTGCATAAAAACCATAATTTACCTCTATAAACCTTCAGCCCAAGCAGGGACAGTGGACTTGGGTGCATTGGTCACATCTTTCGCAGGTAAAGGAAAATGCTCTTGAAAGTAATCCTTACGCAAAGCGATCGCCGCGTCCGTAATCGGTACTTGACTACCAGATTTAGTCAACCTAACTTTTAGGGACTCCCATTTGGACTTGCTCTTATCTGCTCTCTCTGCATCAACTCTAGGGATTTTGATACTGCAACGGCGGGGGACATTAGCTTCTTTCTTGGAGCTATAACCAGGGGAAATGAGAACACAATTACCTTGCGGTAACTTGAGAAAATCCTCTGGAGCAAATAGCTTGCGGGTACGTTCCTGCTCTGATGTACTGGTGCTAGTCCGACCACCACCCGAACTACGGGATTTAGACTTGTACTTCAAATGCTCATCACCGAGATAATCAGAGAAAATCTTCGCTGATTCAGGTTCCAGAGGATTAAAAATCGCCTTAGTAGCACAGCCGCCAAAGATAGCCCTTGATACCTCCTTGCCATAGGTTTCTTCGAGCTGCACAAGATTCTGAAAACCCAACATACAGGACAATCCATCCTCACGGTGAACGTTCAGCCATTGGACTAGACTCGGCAGATACAAAGTTGGCAACTCATCGATCGCCACGAGTAGGGGATCTTCACGCTTAGTGGACACGACATTTCGGGTGACAATCATATGCAACACTGTCGCCAATAATGGTGCAACCACATCTTGTTTTTCCCGTTTCATGCCGATAATCAGCAATTGCTTGCCTTTCAACTGCAAGGGAATCGTCGTCTTGCCACAGAACACGCTGAGAATATCAGGGGACATAAACCGACTAAAGAGAATACTTGCCGTTGAGATTACCGAAGCAACGGTTTTCTCAGAATCCGCCATCGAAATCAACTGTCCAAAGCTGGTTTCCACCCAAGTTGGCAAATTGGCATTCTGGACTCTGGCAGGCAGATTATTCGCACCCAAAGCCTTGGCACAGAAAATAATATCGGGATAGGGAGTAGTCTTCGCCAGCAGCAGCACCGCTTGAATCAATTGGTCGCCACTATTGGTAAAAAAAGGATCTTCACTACCTTTGCCACCTGATTTGAAGTTGCGATTCAAGACGATCGCTACCTGTCGCGCCATATCCACATCCGCCGCATCACGAATGAAATCAAGGGGATTACAGATACCACTTTCAGGAAAACTAGGGGCAAAGATACTGACTTGATAACCTGCCGCCGCTGCTACTCCCGCAATGCGGGAGGATTGTTCAGCATATTTGTAATCGTAGAGAATAATCGGAAATCCCTGATCGATCGCACTGCGAATCGCAGGGTCAATTACGCCATAGGTTTTACCCGAACCCGTACCACCGAGTACGGCAATGCCACGATTAGCATCAGGGAGCCAGATCGTCCGATCTGCTTGCGATACCTGAATCACTTTAGGCTTTTGTCCCGCAACAGGTAGTTCGTGATTGGGTGTAGCCACCCCTGGGCGAGAAATCAATTCGGGCGGAAAAATTAATTTAGGCTTGACGATAAACAGAGACAGCTTATTGCGTTCGCGGCGATTAATCTGTTCCTTCGCCTTTTTCCTTGCCGCCGCAATCTCCGCACCATTTGCCCAATGAGCATTAGCCAACTTATTTTTGCTATTGCCACCACCATTCATGCTCAAGAAGACCATGCCGATCGCACAAGTTGCAATAATGCCGCCTGTGGGTGTGAATAGCTGATTAGCAATGGCAGCAAATTCTGGAGGCATACCGTTAACTGTCGAGGTTTTCTCTGTTGATGTGGCAGAACTACTAACTTCCTGTGAATGCGCCATCTCTACAGGAACGAGACAAGCTATCGAAACCGAGATCGCCAGCAAAAATAGTCTCTTTGAGAGTTTCTTTTGGCTAAACCAAAACATCAAAAAATTCATGGCAATCTATTTGCTGAAAGGTTTGCTAGTAGAAATCGGTGTGTTGGCTGTCGCGTTACTGGGAACGGCATAGGGAATGGCGCTCTTTTCTTGGAGAACAACCAACGGTAAGGGAGGCGTAATGTAGGGAGTACAACCTAAATCCACAAACCACGATCTCTGACACCAACGAAACCGCAGACCGAGGGTAATTGTGCCTGAAGCCTCATCTAAAGATTCAATGGTGACGCGAAAAGCATCGCCAAAGGGATGATTGCCTGCGGGACCGCGATTGCCAAACAGACCACCTAAAAAGCCGTAGCCATCGGGTACTGATTGCGATGCAGTCATCCATTGCTTGCCATTATAGTAACCACCCGCAAAGTCCGTAACCTCAATGTGCGGGCAATCATTATTACCATCGCAACCCACCGCTTGAAATCCTGCCTCAGTAACGCCACCGCTAATCGGATTAATCCGATTCTTCTCCCTATTGCCAAGGGCAATATCCACCATGCCAAACCTGACATTGGGCAGTAGCGCAGGAGCATTGGGAAATTGGGAAAGACTGAGCTTACCTAAACCCGTAGCATTCAAATCCGATAAAACTACCCCCGACGCACCTTGGATATTGCCTAATGGCAATTGGCTAAATCCCGCAATTGCTTCAAGACCATAGCTATTAAGTTGAGAACCAAGACTGCTCAAGGATAAATTGCCAAGATCTGGAAAAGCATTGACTAACTGCCCCACAGTAATGCCAGACATTTCATCACTCAGGATGGCGAGATTAGCAACTCCAGATTTTTGGGTAATCAGATCGAGGATGGGTTTAACTTGGCTCAAAGGCTGATTATGCAGATCTGGCAGCGACTGTAACAAACTATTAATCGTCTGCTGTGATGTGAGTTCGCCCAATTGACCGAGACTGACATTGCTGAGGGAAACACCAGCACGACTAGCGATCGCCTGTAAGCTCATTTGCTCAAGCCCCAGAGACTGAAGTGAACCTACTGTCAGATAGCGATCTGGACTGACAGAACTACCAATGACTAGATTGGCTAAGGCATTTGGAGAAAGCAGTTGCGATAGCTGTTGCTGCAATTGGGTAGTAACTTGAATTTTGGGTAAATTCTCCAAACTGATTTTCGTAAAATCAGGAATCATCACCGATTGAGCATTCCCAATTGGCTGCGTGGACATGGGCAAAGACTGAGCAGTAGCAAAATCAGCATTGAAAATAGCGATCGCCGCAGAGGAGATCGCTAACGCCGTTATTTGGATGATACGTTTATACAACATGATTAGAAATCCAACGAGGTTTTATTTGTTTGAGCAGGAGCAGTTGGTGTAAGCGGAGCAAGGCGAGGGATTTGAGAATCGGGAACGACTTCCAAAATGCTGTAGGCAGGAGTGGGGACATTCAGAACTAATTGAAACTGATAGAGATTTCTCAGTCCCCCTGCGCCCGTGGTGATCACAGTTAGGGAGGTGAGATTTCCCCTTGCCGAGGCAGATAGATTCATATCCAAGTCAAGGGGTTGAGCAAGTTGCCGCAGATTAATTACCGTTGCCCCGCAATTGCTATCGTTCGCACCGTCCTTACAGAGAGGACTGTCATAGTCCATGACCACCTTAGAAGGATTGCCCAGCCACACCTTTTTGATAATCTCGCCTGTCTTGATGAAGCTGATATTTAAGGACTGCCTCGGTGATAGGCTCACTACTGATGTCACGCCGCTTACACCCATCGCTTGACTGACACCAATTTGCTGCTTGGCAGGAAAGATCGATTCGGCATGAGCGATCGCTGGCAGAGACAAGACTAGAACAGCGACTATCCCAGAGATGGCATATTTTCGACATGGTAAAAAACTCATAACCATAGAACTAAATCGTTAATAGAAGACTGGTAATAGTTAGCTAGAAAGTCACAGTTTGATTGACAAATACTTGCAGTTCCTTGCCTGCGGGGATAAAGAAAACATTGGGACGGGTTTTGATTTCCTCGATCGCCTGTTGACTACGACGATTCAAAGTTTCTGAGAGAATGCCAAAGCCACCACTGATCGCCGCACCAAGATAGTTGGGGGGCGGCGCAGTACTGACCGTGGCACTACCGCCAATGGATGAGATGCTACTAGTAGTTGTGGGACTGTTAGTAAGTTTGCCAACTTCCGCTAATGCCGAAGTGATGAAGCTCGCCACATCCATACCGCTAATTTCTGACCCGCGATCGAAGTACTTGTCTGCCACTAAAGGCGCACCCTCCGCACCACGAATGGAGATGGCATTGGGTGGTGGAATAAACTCGCGACCCGCGATCGCGATACCAACCACATCCAATTCAGCTAGTCCTGATTTCGCATCGAGGGGACGAGCAGTAACGATTAAAACCGCATCCGCAGGAATCACAGGCTTACCATCCGCAGTCGTGATTGGCTCTTGCAGAGTGACAATAAATTTGGGAACAACTCCAGGAGCGCTACCCATAATCCGACTACCATCGGTGGAGAACACTACCGATGTTTTTAAAGCGGCTTTAGCAGTCGTCCCGACCAGCAAAGTATTCGCAGGTGTAACCTTTGGCAAGGATTTTTCTGCTTGAGCGAGATAATTGGTGAGCGAATTTAAGGGTGGTTTCTCAATCGGAGGACTTGCAGAATTAAGATTGTTTACATTATTCGTAGCAACTGGACTGACCGCGATCGATTTCGGTATTTCCGCAGGCGCAGCCAGATTGCCATAACTGCCAATACTTGCCAAGCGCTGCCATTCGTCGGCAGGATTTTTAGCTTCAGATGGACTCGTAGAAAAGTTCCGTGGGGGAAGCATCACAGGTGTGGGCTGTGACATCACCTGTCGCATCGGTATTGGCTCAAGGGGTGGAGCCGATAGGTTTCTCACGGGTGAGGTGGTTGGGAGATCGGCAGACTGTACGGGATTGGCTTCTAACTTGTCTTTGGAATCAGCTTTAGAAGCCAATGTATCTGATTTTGATGGATTGACTGGACGCAGTGTTTTCGATTTACCCGCAGAAAGCTGACTGCCTAAAGCCAAATCCGTTTTGAACTTGGCAATTTCGGCATCCTTCGGATCGGTGGTCGAGGTCAGGGCAAGCTTTTCATCACTGGATTTAGCCGTTAATTGCTTGGCATTAGATGGCGACATAATGCTATTCATGAATAGCCCCACCAGCAAAAATCCTAGAGAACCAACCCCACCAACTAGAGCCATCTTAGAAAAAGGACTACCAACAATACCCCTAATTGTCCGATGTTGCTCTGGATCTGGGTCTTCACTAAAATCATCGATCGCCAAGCCCGCACCATTTAGGGTATCGGGTTGAAATCCAGTTAACCGAGCAAAGTCAATTTCATCGGTTACGCTTACTGATTGTGGTTCTGGAACTTCGCTAATCATCACAACTCCTTCAAGTTATCGATAGGGAAAAGTTATTTCAAATCATTTCTGGTGAGATCTCGCATGGCATAGATTTCTAGCCCAGAGGATCTCACTTTGAAAATGGCTTGCTCCAAAGGCGAAGCATCCGCTTTGAGATTCGGGACATCGATCGCCTGAATAAAGATTTCCTTGTTAAAGGGAACCGATTCGCCAACTTGATTGAGGGGACTGAAAGTAACCAGATTTGCCACGAGATTAACTTTCCACTTCCCTTTCTCAATCTCCTCAGGAGCCGTAATCGTCTGCGGCACGAGAATTACCTTGCTGCCACCTGAGAACACCTCGATCGGTGTGAGTTCTGCGATCGATGAGAGCAATCCCTTACGGAAGTCCTCGGAAAAAGCAAAACTGGCTTGCCATGCGGTGGTGGTGATTTTCTTTTTCAAGCCCTTGTCCGCCGTAACTTCCACGCCAGTATCCAAAATCGGCTTGCCATTTTGACTAGCATCAGAGGGCAGTTCCCCCGTCCATGTCATCAGCGCCATCACCTGTTGAGTAACAAACTGCTTCACCACTTCAGGAGATCTAGTTTTATTCTCGCTAGCGATCGCCGTAATTGCTTTACCGCCCGACAACTGGACGAGCGTAGGCGGTTTCTGGGAAGCAAGGGTAGCATAGGCTCCAATCAGAGCGATCAGCCCTAGAGTATTGAGTGCCGATAAGCCAAGTATGCCGAACAAAATCGATACCACCAATACGTCTTTAGGAGTTTTGGCTTTACCACGGTGGGATAGACCAGCAGGAATGAAGCGATGGAAAGCATTAGTTTCATCTGTTTCTGGTTTTGGTTCAGTATTCACTTCTGGATTTGGATATGAGTTCATGGGAAATTACCTAGAGATGCGTAAACCGATATTTAAACCTGCGGAAGCGGCGGCACTTGCCGCCGAAAGGATGGCGCTAAAGATTGCCATGCCACCACCCGCCGATAGGGATAGCGCCAGAATTGGCGCAAGTAGACCGAGAACAATTGCGATCGAGAGCGTATCCATCTGTGCTGAAGCGGCGATCGCTGTAGCCGCCAGTCCCGTAACGATGTTCAAGCTCAGCTTTGCCATCCCCAACGACCAGAATCCCGTCATCCATGCATAGAGTGGCTTTGCGCCAATCGGCAGTAAGGAAGCCCCAACTGCGAGAGGACCGAGTAAACCCGTGAGTAAAAATCCGACCTCAATCAAAGCCTGAAAAGCCGACTGCATCGCCACCATAAAAGTCTCGATCGCCGCCAGCATGATTGACCTTGAAATCACTGTGCCAGGAAAGAGATTAGTAACCGCTTCGAGAGGATTTTCACTTGCCTTCGCAATTTGTTTTTGTAACTTGCCAACCAGAGCCGCAGCAACCGCACCGTAGTTAGATTGATAATTACCAAGCAAAGCCTGAGCTTTGGTATTTACCTCTTGTAAACAGACCTGCATCTCCTCATTTTTGGTGATGCCATTGCATTGCTGACGGTAAGCAATAATTTGTTCTTGGGTAACTGAGAAATCAGCTAGGGCTGATAGGGTTTTCTCCAATTGGGCAGTTGAAGTAATTGCGCCTAAGACGGAGTTATTGGCATTGTTGATCACCGTCCGCATCCCATTGGTGAGTCCGATCAGGTTTTGACCACCATTGGTGAGCAGCACAATCACAATTACCGGCCAAATTAACTCACCAAATTGCCGATAGCTCTGGTCATCAATCAAGTTTTTAGTAAATTGGATTGTCCATAGCAACAGTGAAGCCACGGCAACGATTAATCCCAGATTGGTGAGCGCTTGGTAGAGTGTGCCATTGAACGCAAGTTCCCAAGTGTTCTGCCATGAACCTTGAACCGCTAGCGACACCTCTTCGGAATTATTGACAATCGCTTGAGCAATCAGCATGGGTTATCTCGCTATCTTAGAAAGGTATAGGGCATCCGTTGTTGCACGGTGGAGTTACGCTCGATCAGCCGATCTTGGCGATCGCCCTTGAGTGAGGCATTAATCTGGTCGAGATTGAGCAAAGATGTTGCTCCCTGTTGAGTTTGTTGCACTTGCAGCGCTAATTGCTGAGCATCAATCTGAGCGCGTTGGCTATTCTGTTCGGCAACCTGTGAATTCTGCTCCGATAGCAGTCCCAATTGATTAGCAACATTACCAACCTGATTGGCATTGTTACCAAACTGGGAGGCAATATTGGCAAGGATTGCCGAATTACCCGCATTTTGCTGTGCCACGATCTTGAGCACATCCTGTGTCGATAGGGCAGCTTGCGCTTGCTGCGACAAGCCATCCACCTGTTGGGAACGGGACAATGAGTTCTGAGCAAAGGTAACAGAGTTAGCCGCAATCTGTTGGGAGACATCCGCGATCGCCGTGCTATTTTCTGCACCTGTCGCTGTATTCAAAGATAGCTGCCCGACATTCTGAGCATTGACGAGCATATCTTCAAGGGTTTTCTTCAGCCTTGCTTGACCCTCTTCTCCCAATACATTTTGGATCGAGGTATTCGTAATTGCCGAGGTGACGACACCTTGATTGATCGATGTGCCATTTAGCCCCGCACTGTTAAATGCTCCCTCGATCTGGGCGAGGACTGTAGCTTCGGCTTTACTGGGATCTGGTAATCCCAGTTGCCCGATTGACTGAGTAACGGCAGCCTGTACCTGTGGTAAGTACTGTCCCAATAGCTTGTCCATCTGCGCTTTTAAGAAATCGCCAGAATTAATCGAGGTAATCAGTTGATTGACCTGTTGGATTAATCCTGTGAGTTCAGGTGGTAATGGCACTTGAGCTTCCGCAGGGTGGGGACTAAATAGCAAAAGCGAACAGGTTGCGAGGCTGATGACTGAAATCTGACGGGGGTTTCGTTTGTTCATGGCAGTGTCAAGAGTTTCTAGAGGTGAAAAATTAAGCAGCCAGTTCGGGTAATTTCAGCTTGCGCCCATCCCTCAAAGCACTTGCCATCTCGCGTGAGAATGCAGCCAGCCCTTTGTAGGGATCTGCCATCGCCAGCATGTAAGCGGTACGCGCTTCCTGTTCGTCGGGATTGTTTGCCACTACGCCAAGTTGGATATAGCTAGGGAAAAAGCGCACGAAAGTGTAAATGCCCGCATCATCTAGCAACCATTGCGAATAGATCGCCTCTCGTTTTGGGAAGAATCGCTCTTCTGCATTCTGGGCAATCACCTCTCTGGGATATTTGAGGATGCTGACAAAGCTATCCACTGCCGAAGGTTGGATGCGCCCAATCAATCTAGTTGATAGGTTTTGGAGGATTTTGGGTGCAGAGGGAGATCTAGCGATCGTGTCAGGGTCTTGTGCCGAGATAATTACTTTGATACCCGCTTTGGCTCCATTGGCACAGAGCCGCGCCACCATTTCCGAGATCGTGGGATATTCAAATAGAATTGGTGCTTCATCGATGAACAAGATACTTGCGGGCGATGATAAAGCTCGTCTTAGAGCAGCCGAATATGCTGATAAAGCCAAAATCGCGGCATCCTCTGCTTCCGATAGGTTTCGCAGGGCAAACACCAATAGTCGGGCATCACTGCGAAAAGTTGATGGACGAGAAATGGCGCGACCAATTCTAGAGTTAAGCCAAAATCGAAGCTGAATCACAATTTGATTCATCGCCTGATCGATCTGTTCGCTATCGGCAACATCGGATGTAATATCCGCTTTGCCCTCTGTCAGAAAGTAATCGAGAAAGTCTGACAGTGTGGGCATATTGCTCCATGCTTCTGTCCCAAATCCATCAGCGATCGCCTGATCGTATCTGGCTTTAATCTGTTCGTCGTCAAAGAAGCTATTGACCACAGGCACTAACAAAGCCCTAATCAATTGCCGCAGTTGCCTTTCTGATGATGAGAGGTCATGCTGACTTGCCCCAAATACCATTGTCATCAGTGCCGATTCCACAAAAGACTTGAAATCCCGCAGTCGTTCTTCTGCTTGTTCGGGGTCAAAGGCACGTAAATCTGGTAATTCGAGCAAGTTTGAAGACTCTTTACTAATGTCGAAATAGGCTCCCAGTTCGCCGATGAAATGGGTATAGTCCGTAAACGTACTTGTCCCATCGGGCTTAGGGAAGTCTAAAGCCACAATTTGCTGATTATGGCAGAGGGCTTGGGATAAAACTGCCGATACCAATACCGACTTACCCGCACGGGTAGTGGCGAAAATACCAATATTGCGATGCTTTCGTACATCGATATAAAGAGGCATCCCGCCTTCTTCCGTAATCAATTCAAAGCCAGTCTCATCAACAGATCTGGGCATCACACAACCTGTAAAAGCAACTGCTTCATCGGATAGATAAACGTGACGACGGGGGAAGGGTTGAGCCAGCAGATTACCCACGGTCACAGGTAGGGTTTGTTTCCACATCAGCCATGCATATTCCGTCTCCCGCTCGACCCATGCTGGACGTTGGAAGCAACTGCAAAAATAGCGACAGGCATCATCAAGAGCAATCAAGTTAGGACGACGAATCAATACAGCCACCGCCACGTTAATGGGCATGGCTCCCTCATAAAGGGCTTCCTGTGCCTTGACCGCTTTTTGCTGTTTCAGCGATGCATTGACGTTGATGTTATTCAAGGAAGCGGATTGCTCTTGCGAGACAATGCTTTGCTTGGTAACCCGTTGCATATTTGCTTTGACAATGGTTTCGTTAGCCCTCGTGAATTGACAGAACACCTCCGTATTTGCCACAGAGTCACGGGCGATCGCTTCCCAGAGATAACGCATCTGTTTACCCTTGGATACCCAGCCGCCAGGTTTATCCATGAAAGTGAGTACGCCGATATATTCACCCTTGAGATGCACAAAGCCATTGTCAGCAAAGGGAATTGAGTCGGGACGCTCTAGCAGTAATGTTTTCAGATGCACTTGTGTATTGATGCGCTCTTCCACACCGCGATCGGACATCACTAGCAATTGCGGAATTGCTGGTGGTTTACTGCTATTGAATTGCCGCCAGAGATGTTCCCATAGTTCCTGCTCGGTCAAGGGTCGTAGGTCTAAACCCATGCGATTAACCAGAATCTGCTCCCAGTTCAAGAAACCATCCGTAAAGGCTTTCGCAAAAGCAATCTCATGACGCTCCTGCTCGATTTCCTTTTCCTGCCCCATCAGTTGCTGCGATAGCCTCTGTATCCAAGCTAGTGCTTTTTCCAGCACATCATTACCTCCAGCCGTCGCACCCCGCAGGGTATAAGTGGCATAGAGTCTCAGGAATTTTGGTTTGCGTAGTCCTGCCTTTGCTAATTCCTGCACCCTTTGCTTTTCACCCATAACCAGAAACTTGAGCTGCGGCGTATCCGCTTGTTCGTATAGTTCTTGGAGTTGCTGTTGGCGATCGCTGTCGGAGCTAACCGAACCAAAATGCACCGTCAGCTTTTCGCCATCAGGAATATCTTTCAAGCCTGATTGAATCGCATCAAAGAGCGATTCTTCCTGCTCTGTTGAGAGTGTGGTATGAATACCCTTTGACTCCCAACCAAATACAAACTGCAATGACTCTAATGACGATTGACCTTGCTTGAGCACAAAGCAACTGACGGTGCGACCGCGTAGCTCAAACTTGAGTAGACATTCTACGGCTAGCTCTTTTTCAAAATGGCGATATCTTTTCTGCTTAACGCTCTGCATATTTCTTTACCTCCTGCTTACGCATCCCTTTGTACTGATAAACGCCTCGCGTCCATCGTGGCACAGGGATAAATTTTGATAAAAACCGATGTGGTTTTGAACCAGTCAAGATCCACCATGTCGCATCACCCCAAGCCACGATTAGCAATACCCATAGCCAAGGCAGATTCAGAACCACGTAGCAAATCATAAACAGGGTAAAACTGATAATTGCCCAAGGAATGATTAACTCGGTGGGAAAAGGTCCAATCTTGGGACTTGCACCCAGAATGGCATTGACTTTACGAAATTTGTACTCTTCTGTCATAGCTTTAGGTTGCACCCGTGATAATGCCTGCCAGAATGTCGCCCATCGTCACCGTCACTACCAAAATCAAGGGAGTTCTTGCCATTTGTTGCCAGTCATCGTCATTTCTGGCTGATTGAATTACCTTTACTAGTCCAATTCCCAGATAGATCACAAACAAGGCTCGCAATACATTGAAAATCAGGGCAACAAGTCCTGTATCGATTCCAGGAATTGCACCTGTCATCCATGTCTGGGTTTTATTAAAAAACTGAGCTTGGGCAGGTTCAACTGTAAAAATCAATAGCAAACCAATCAGGAAACCGATGGCGATGCCCAGCAATAAAACGGGACTGTACTTGTAATGCCGAATCAGTTGCTCGAATTTGCCATAGAGCATCAGCAATACTTTTGGGAAGGCTATCAGCAAACCAATCAAGGCTAGTAGCGCCGTGAGATACATCCCTTTAGAGCAGGCAAAGGTCATGACGATTCCCACAATTGAAGCCGTCAATGTGGCTATCTGAAGATTTTGGATTTGGCTGAGGAAGTTACTGCGATGGGTAGTATAGGGAACTCTCAGAGAATTAATTGGATAGGTTTTCATAGTTGCTATCTAGAAAAATGTGAGACATGGGAAATAGATACACAAAAGCCAAAGGCAACAAGGCGATTCCATGTCCTTTGCACCTCTACTTTTGAAAAACATTCTGATTGATAGTTCTTTTCTCGTCAATAACCGAACAGCATACGCACTGTCGTTTTAGGCTGTATTTGAAACATCACGATCTTCTCCGCCGATCTGCTAAGGCATCGTTTAAGCCACCTTGCAGATATTGCTTCCGTAACCGCCAGAGACGAGTTCTTTTAACCCGCAGCACTCGCATTACTTCTGAGATATCAACACCGTCATGCAGGGCTAGTAATACTTGTGCGCGATTGATGGTTGATGCATGACCATTACCTTTTAGGCATAGAGCCACGCATTGGCGATAATCGGTATTAGTGAGGGTGATTTTTAGTCTTTCCATGTTTCAAATAACGTTTTGTAAAGTTTGGCGTAGGGCTACTTTTTTTGCTAATCATTACTTTTGTCGGACAATTATTTGTTAACTTTCCTGACTAGAATGTTTTATGTAACACAAATTTTATAAGCATAATCTTCTCAACTAATCTCTGAAAATATTTCATAGGGAAGATTCAGCATATTTTGTAGCTATTGTTGAAGATGAGAGAGAGAAAATCAAGCAATACGAAAGACTGGTCATGCCGAGCGCTAGTTCATCGGTAAGTGATAATTGTAAAGTGGTTCGCAAAATGGAGAGGATTTTTCATGGCAGCAAATTTAAAAGGTAAAGTTGCCTTGGTAACAGGGGCTTCACGGGGAATTGGAAAAGGTATTGCTATTGGTTTGGGTGAAGCTGGTGCTCTGGTTTATATCACGGGGCGTAGTGTGAATCAGTCAAATTCTATAGAAACTATCTCGGGCAGCTTACTAGAAACTAAAACCGCAGTAGAAGAAGCGGGTGGGATTTGTATTGCAGTTCCCGTTGATCACAGTGATGATCAACAGATTAAATCTCTGTTTGAGCAAATTGATCGGGAACAAAATGGGCAATTGGATCTATTGGTGAATAATGCTTATGGTGGCGTGCGATCGCTAATTGCTGCTAATGGTAAACCATTCTGGGAAGCAGATATAAATCTTTGGGATGCTTGCAATAAAGTCGGTTTGCGAAGTCACTATGTGGCAAGTCATTTTGCCGCGAAGATGATGATTCAACGCAAACAAGGTTTGATCGTGACGATTTCTTCTTGGGGTGGCTTAGCTCCGATCTTTGGTGTTGCCTATGGTACTGGTAAATCTGCTTGCGATCGCCTTGCGGCTGAGATGGCAATCGAACTCAAGCCTTTTAATGTTGCTTCGATTTCACTTTGGACAGGGATTGTCGGCACTGAGCAGTTTCATCAGTTGGCGGACGCAAACCTTGAAAGTGCTGATAACAATGTTGGTGTTGCGGCGATCGCCGATAAGTTTAATTGGGAAACTCCTTTATTTGTTGGTAGAGTAATTGAGACATTGTGTAACGATCCAGACTTAATGAACAGAACTGGTAAGGTTCAGATTGCGGCGGAATTAGCTTCTTGTTATGGAATAGTTGATGAATATGATTATCGACCTGTTTCTCTACGCTCTCTCAGGTTTTTATTGGCACAAGGTTTGCCAATACTTAAAGGCAGAGCTAAGTTTATTCCCGATCTGCGAGTACCTTGGTGGTTAATTCTTTTAGCAATTCTTAAGTCTCCGAAAATTTGAATATAATCTTAAGTCATGGGATGGGCTTTTGGCTCCACGATACAAATTGAGGCTTGATTTTAGATCGGGAGTAAAACGGTTCAAGACCTCTGCGTAAATCAATCTCTGAAAGCACTTCTATGATATTGGAGATTGATTCTCAAAACTCAAAAAACTAGCTCTTCTTTCCACTTAATATTAGTTATCATTACTTGATGATAACTAATTTCATTAACAATCATTAAACTTCATCTTGAATTTCAAAGTAAATAGTTCAAACCAATAGACTTGCAATGAAAAAGTTTTTAACCCAATGGATAGATCGAATTTTAGCTGCACCAGAAACAAATTTATTTTTATTCGCCTTTTTACTGCACTTTGTTTATGAAGTTTGGGAGTCACCTTACTTTGATTTCTACGCGATGCCTTCTTTGTCTGATAAGGTAAACTACATTACTCACTGTACCGTAGGCGATGGAGTAATTACTGTGGTTAGCGGATGGATGGTAGCTGGGTTATATCGATCGCGCAAATGGATATTCAGAAATACTTGGAAATCAACATTGCTATTTACAGCTCTAGGTTGGATATACACCCTCATTTCGGAAATTTACCGCGTTAGCATTGCCAAGCTTTATGGTGTTTCCATGCTAGTCGTGCCAGTTATTAATATTAGCTGGCTGCCACTTCTGCAATGGGTAATCCTGCCGCCTCTGATTTTGTATATGGCTAAACGTCATATGTTGGGCTATAGGCAAGAGATATAAACAGTATTTATCTTCAGATAATTTTATTGATCGGGAAATTACAAGACAAAATCGACTTTTTTAAACAATTTCATCATGGCTTCATTTTCTTAATTTATTGTCAAGCTATTAGCTAAATAGTTATAAGCAAATACAGACTGAGTTAGGATAACTGAATCTTGCATCAATACATTAAAAAAATAACATTCTCCCTAGAATGCTTTACGATCGCTTCTCTTATTGGGATTAGCACTAGTATGACATTTTCCTTGCTTTGGGTAAGAGAGATTACTGCTGAACCTTCGATAACTAATTCCCCTTCACTCTCTAAAAACTCCGACAGTCAGGGATATTTAGAGCCAATTAAGCTAGATCAGAAAGCTGATCCCTTACAGCTACCAACAAAGCCTGAAGAGGTGAAGCTGCAAATTGTACAGCCAATTACCTTAGAACAAGCAATCCAAATAGCCCAAGAACATAACCGTGAGTTACAAATCGCTGAACGTACCCTTCAACGTGATGAAGCGGCATTAAGGCAAGTCCAAGCAACTCAATTCCCTACGCTTAATTTAGAAACAGAATTTGCTAACGAACGCGATGCGAAAGATACTCTTGATGAGTTGAAAAAAGGTGAGATTGAGCAAACAGGAAACTTACTGACAGGAAAGCTCGAATTGAGCTATGACCTATTTAATGGTGGAAGACGATCCGCAAAGATTGCAGCAACAGCAGCTTTAGTGCGCTCTGACCAATTAGAAGTAACCCGACTAAAAGAGCAAGTTCGACTAGAGATATCTAATGCTTACTACGATCTACAGGAAGCTTCGGAGCAGGTAAGAATTACCCAAGCAGCAACCCAAAATGCTCAAAAAAGTCTGGTTGACGCTGAAGCATTAGAAAAAGGAGGCAGGGTTTCAAAATACGATATTCTCAAATCAAGAGTTCAACTGGCTAATGCTGAACAAGAATTTGTTCAAGCACAGAGTGCTTTAGAGATTGCACGTCGGCAATTGTTACCTCTACTTGGTTTAGTACAATCTATTGATTTCACAGCTTCCGATCCAGTGCAGCCACAAGAGCAGTGGCAACAGTCTCTGGAAGAGAGCATCCTTCTTGCTTTCAAAAATCGTCCTGAATTAGAACAACAACTTTCACAACGTCAAATTAGCGAACAGCAACGCACTATTGCACTTAGTGAAACGCAGCCTCAAATTGGTCTATTTGCCAACTATCAAGTGCGAGACAACTTGAGCGATCGCTTCAACACAGTAGATGGCTATGCTGTTGGCATCAGATTACGTTGGAACTTATTTGATGGTGGGGCAGCTTTAGCAGGGGCGCAGCAAGAAGAAGCAAATAAGGCGATCGCCGAAACTCGTTTTATTGATACCCGAAATCAGATTCGCTTTCAAGTAGAGCGAGCTTACAAAACGTTACAGGCAAATACTAAAAATATCAAGACATCAGAATTTGCGTTAAAACAGGCAAAAGAAGGTTTAGAAATAGCCCGTTTGCAGTTTAAGGCAGAAGTAGCTACTCAGCTTGATGTGATCATTGCTGAAAATGAACTTACTCGTGCAGAAGTCAATCGTATCAAAGCTATTCTTAATTACAATCGTGCCCTAGCTGCTTTACAGCGTGCAGTAAGCAATAGAAACTCATCAAGATAGGTTTCCAAATAATAATTTAGACCTATTAAGTTGTCTTTCATTAGTGTCTTTAGCTTTTAGCCTATGGACTGTCTAGACTAATCCTCCACAGCAATCGCGCCATGAAACATTCCCATACCACAGCTAAACTGAAACATTCCCACAGTTTGCGGAGTAAATTCTACAGATGTAGTCTGATTGAGAACTAGGTCTTGAGCAATATGGAAATCAGGGAAGAGAACTTTTTCTAAGCAACTACTGGGATCGCGACGATCAAACTGTAAGCGTACAGGCTGACCGCACTTAACTGTTACCAAAGAAGGTACATAGCCACCATCAACGGTAATTGTGACTTCTTGAATGCCTTCATTAATTTTTGCTTGTTGGGATTTGGGCTTGCTGCCTAGAAACCACCATAGTTGAGCAGCCATTAGAGATAGACCACCGACAGCGATCGCAATTTTAAGCGCTATAGGCTGTTCAATCGATTGAAATCCTTTAGAGCTTGAATTATGATTTGTCATCTCCTGTGCTGACATACTAGAGACTATGCCAAAAGATAAACCAATGCTTACTAAAATACTGACCACTTGATGTTTTTTCATGGTTGTTTCTCCTAGTTCGTTGACAAAGGACGAAAGTTTCTCAGTCGTAAAGCATTTGTGACAACAGAGAGAGAGCTAAGTGCCATTGCACCACCCGCAACAATCGGATTAAGCAACCAGCCAAAGAACGGGTAAAGAATCCCTGCGGCGATCGGAATACCTGCCACATTGTAGATAAAAGCAAAGAAGAGATTTTGTTGAATATTACTGATCGTGGCGCGGCTGAGCTGAATCGCAGTCACAATTCCTTGCAGATCACCAGATATTAGGGTGATATCGCTAGCCGCGATCGCTACATCTGTTCCAGTACCGATCGCTAAACCAACATCAGCTTGAGCTAAAGCAGGAGCATCATTAATACCATCGCCAACCATCGCCACAACTTTACTTTCAGCTTGCAACTCTCTAATTTTTGCTACTTTTTGATCGGGTCGAACTCCCGCAAATACTCGTTTAATCCCAACCTCACGCGCGATCGCCTCAGCCGTTGATTGATTGTCGCCAGTCAACATTACTACTTCTATTTTCATCCTTTGTAAAGCCGCAACTGCCACTTGAGATGAAGGTTTGAGCTTGTCCGCAATGCCAATTAAGCCACAGGCGGTATTGTCAACCGCAACTAAAACAACAGTTTTTCCGCCTGTTTCCCATGAGTCTTGGTATTGATGAATCTCACTAGTATCAATCTTTAACTCATCCATCCATCGCCTCGTTCCGACCATTACTAAGGAATTATCTACTTTCCCTTGAACACCACTACCTGCGATCGCCATAAAATCTGTCACTTCAGGAATAGTGATATTCTTTTGTTTAGCATGGTTCACAACCGCTTCAGCTAAAGGGTGCTCAGAATTACGCTCGATCGCGGCGACAAGCTTTAATAACTCATCATCATTCTTATTGATAGAAAAAATATCTGTAACAACAGGTTTACCTTCAGTCAAAGTTCCCGTTTTGTCTAAGACGATAGTTTGAATTTTATGAGCAAGTTCTAAACTACCTGCATCTTTGATTAAAATTCCGTTCTCTGCACCTTTACCAGTTCCTACCATGATCGAAGTGGGAGCCGCTAAGCCCAGAGCGCAAGGACAGGCAATAATCAGTACACCCACAGCAGAAATTGTGGCTAGGGTGATGTTGCCCATAATCTCAAACCAGACAATAAATGTGGTAATCGCAATCGAAATTACAACTGGCACGAACCAACCTGTCACTTGGTCTGCAAGTCTTTGAATTGGCGCTTTAGAACCCTGAGCGTCTTTTACTAGCTGGACAATTTGCGAAAGAACTGAATCTTTGCCGATGTGACTAGCTTTAATTTGCAAACTTCCAGATTTATTCATCGTTGCGCCAATTACGCGATCTCCGACCTTTTTCTCAATGGGAATACTTTCACCAGTCACCATTGACTCATCAACTGTTGAGTTACCTGCGATCGCCTCACCATCGACGGGAATTTTCTCACCAGGACGCACCAGCACAATATCGTTAATTTGCACATCTTCAATAGGAATGTCTGATTCTTGACCATCGCGCAAGACTCGTGCTGTTTTTGCTTGCAATCCAATTAACTTACGAATCGCCTCCGAAGTTTCGCCCTTGGCGCGATTCTCGAATAATTTACCCAAGAGAATCAGGGTAATTACAACTACCGACACTTCATAGTAAACTTCAAGCTTTAAGCCTTGAGAGACAAAGAAACTAGGATTAAGGGTGACAGTAACTGAGTAAGAGAAAGCTGCGAGTGTACCTAATGCAATCAGTGTATCCATCGTAGCTGTGTGATTTTTAAAGGCTTTCCAAGCACCAGTATAAAAAGAACTACCGCACCAAAACTGAACAGGAAGAGCAAGGACAAGCTGTAGCCAAGGATTATGCAACCAATCGGGTATCAAAGGAATCTGTATCCCTGTCATCATGGATAGCACGCCAGTTACTAGAACTACGCTAATCACCCCGCCAACCCAAACTTTACGGGTTAAGTCTTGATTTTCAGTCAGTCTAGCTTTCTTATCAGAATCTCCATCTACTTGATCTGGCAGAATCGCTTCATATCCAATATCCTTAATTACTTTCTGAATAGCAGAAGCAGAGGTTTTGTTCTCATCGAATTCAACCACCGCTTCTTCGGTAGCAAAATTAACATTACTACTAACAACACCAGATATAGAACGAGTCGCCGATTGAATACTACTGGCACAAGAAGCGCAGTGCATTCCGCGTAAGTTAAGTGTAACTTTACTCATTTTGAATCCTTTTTACCTCAATGTTTTGTTTTATCGACTTAGCAATTTTGAGCGGAGTCTAGCGTAATACTACTAATTCTGAGTTTTTTGGGAATTGCTTGGTTGGCTAGTTGGTTGAGTGTTAGATGGTTGTTGGTTAGAGCGTCCTAGCCACCAGCCTAAACCTCCTCCTGTAAAAAAGATGATGGCGATCGGAATAGCACAACAGGCGAGCATCATCCACATCATCATTTTCATTCCAGACATATTAGAATCTTTCGATTCGCTACTTTCTTGATTATTTGGCTCTTTACGATTCATTGAATTTATCCTCTAAATTAATTGACTTGATAACCAGCAGCCGTAATTGCATTCTTAATAGCAACTTCAGGGAATTCAGTTTCCACTAATACAATCTTGTTTTTTAGATCGCCCTGAATAGAAGCATTAGCATCGACTGTTTTAATCGCTTTTGTGATAGTGCTTACACAGCCCCCGCAGGTCATGTCAGGAACTTTTAATTGGAGTTTCATAGTGTTAAATAGTTGTTTTTAAGTGGTTTAGTTATGAATTGATTGAGCGATTATCTGCACAATCAACTGTTTCTTCAGTCAGTACAGTTACTGGATGGAGAGCGCATTTAAGATAACGGTTATCGCTAAAATATTGACAGCGATGACATATAACCTTGGGCGATGGTTTGAAGCCAAATGAAGCCCACTTTCGCTTAACAATAAAAATATAGATGGGAACAGCGATCGCTGAGAGTAGCACAAGATTAAGGATAATAAAGAAGGCTATATCAGCAAGACGAGGTTCAATCGCTTTCTGGCTTGAAAGGATTGAATTAGATGGTTGAATTGCGATCAATTTTGGTTCCATGTGCGTTCTTCTCTAAGCATAGAATCTGTTTTTAGTTCGCTTTTGGTAAGAGCTGCTTGAAGTTTTGCTTCATCTTCATGGGATAACGAAGTTTGTAAGACTTTTCCCTCGAATTTGCTCAAATCTTCCAAAACTCTGTCGGGTGTAGATTTTCTCACCAAGATAAAAATTGCCGAAGTTCCAGATTCGATTGTATTACCTAGCTCTTGAATGAAATTATCATCAATGCCAACATCTGTTAATGCGCCAGAAAGTGCCCCAACCGCTGCACCCAAAATTCCTAGCAAGGGCTGGAAGAACAGCAAGCCGATTAGTAGCCCCCAGAAGCCGCCATTTAATGCGCCAGAAGCGACAAGTTCTTGAGTTTGTTTAACCTTAACTTTGCCATCTTTATTTCTGACGACAATAGCTGCGTCTTCCAAGTCAATAAGATACTCTAGTTCAAGTTTCCTCAAATCAATAAGAACCTCATTCGCTTTGAATTCATCTTTAAAACCGATAACAATTAAGTCACTCATTTTCTTTTCCTGCAAACTAATTTTAATAGTTAAAATAGATGTCTCAGTTATCCTTCGACTCGATAATTTCTCATCATGCCAGTATCTTCATACTCCAAGTTATGACAGCGGTATGTATACAATCCACAATATTTCTCAAATTTCATAAGCAGTTTCACTCGCTCACTCGGCACTACCATGACCGTATTTTTTATTCATGAGTGCGTAGTTTTTTCTGAGTATGGCGACGACCCCACGGGAAAAATGCAGGGGTTACGGCGGCATAACTGGCATACGTCTCACCAAATTCGGCTAAAGCATCGCCTTCTTCTCGGTGTGCCAATCGGACGTACATCGTGACCAAGATAGGGAACATAAGCAATGTCACGATCGTGGGCCATTGCATCAAAAAGCCCAACATAATCACAATAAAGCTCATGTATTGCGGATGACGGATTTTTGCATAAGGACCTTCAACCGCTAATGTATGACTTCGTTGGGCTTTGTAGAGAACTTCCCAAGCATTGCCTAAATAGAACAGTCCACCAAAAATCAAAACGCTGCTCAGAATGTGTATCGGATTCCAATGGGGATCGCCTTTCCATCCCAGCAATGTCCCCCAAAGATGTCCAGCGTCATGGGAAAAGAAGTTCAGTCCTGGATAGCGAGTTTGCAGCCAACCTGAGAGCAAGTAAATCGTTAAAGGAAATCCATACATTTCTGTGAACAAAGCCACAATGAATGCTGAGAATGCTCCAAACGATCGCCAATCTCTAGGATTACGCGGCTTAGTGAAACTAAAGGCAAAGATGATAAATATCAGAGAATTGATAATCACCAAACCCCAAAGTCCATAAGCAGGAACCTCACTCATGTCTTGCATGATTCTCTCTCCTCGAAGTAAATTTATTTGTAGAGTCCGTGCGATCGCTTTCTCGACTATTGCCGTCGTTACCACTTCCATCTCTTCCGTGTCCTCCATGCATGAATAAATGCATGAGTACAAAGATGATCAGAAAAGAGTATGGTAAGAAGCCTGATAAATGTACTAAATGTTCTGTAATCAGGAAGTAAGCCACAATCCCAATCGAAACATATAGTACAAGTCTAATCGGTAAGCTCAGACCAGTTTGAGGACGATGAGGTTGGGGTTGATTTGATGAACCATGCTGATGCATAAAAAACTCAATTTGTGTAATCACTAAGAATCAAATTAGACCCAAAATTCGGCTCCTAAATTGAAAGGCAAATGGCTATAAATAGTGCATAAGCTCTTACTCTTTCATTAACTCAGAACAATGATTGATTACTAGATTGAGTTGATTAACTACAATATAAAGCGATATCAAATATAATAATTCTCAATCAAATACTTGCTCTATTTTTCAATCAAATAGAGTGCTAAATTCAGCTTACTATACAATTATGAAATGACGATGAAATCCTAAATATCTGTATCAGATAAGGTGAACTACTTTAGCTCAAGATTTTCCAAGTTTTGCCAGCATCTTGAGATTGAAAAATTTGATTTTTTTTCGTTAGCAGCATAAAGAATTTGGGAATTGCTAGGAGCGACTGCTAGTTTGACAATCACTCCATCTGTTTCTGACCAAAGTTTCTCCCAATTCTTGCCATTATCATTGCTGCGATAGATACCTGGAACAGAGTTGTCAAAACGGTATCCATACATGATCGTGAGATCACCTTGCTTAACCAAATTCAAAGATAGAATTGGTGCAGTTTTAGTTTCATCGATCGCAGTCCAGTCATCACCACGATTTACGCTCTCAAATATACCTGAACGAGTAGTCGCAAAGACGCGATCGGGTTTCTCAGGATCAACAACTAGATCAAAAGGAGCGTCAGTTAGTCCTGTCATCTTAGGTTGAGTCCAAGTTTTTCCACTATCGGAACTGGCAAATAAACCTTTTGCACCCGAACTAGCCCAACCATAAAGAACTTTGGGATTACTAGGAGAGATACCTAAAACATGAAAATCCACTCCTTCCATTGAGATAAACTGCCAATTTTCACCTCCATTCTCACTAATCCGAAAACCAAGATTGCCACCACTTGAAGGGTGTCCACTAGAGTAAAAGCGTTGACCGTTAGTGCGATCACCAGTAAAGCCCATGTAGTCTGATCGGTCTTTGCCAACCCAAAACCATTGTCCTGATTCAGCACGTTGCAACAGTCCATTATGGCTAGCAATATAAATAATATTTGGGTTTTCAGGATTAATGGTTAAACCATGAATGTGGTTATCAGCTTGCCAATTTTGGGCAGGAGTTGGCGTGACATTGTTAGCTAACTTTGGCGATGTTGTGGGGTTACTTGGCTGGCTAGTTGACTGAGTGCTAGTTGTTTGTTGATCAGATCGTCCTATCCACCAGCCTAAACCACCTCCTGTAAAAAAGATCAAAGCGATCGGGATAGCACAACACGCGATCATCATCACCATCATCATTTTCATCCCAGACATACTGGAATCTTGCGGCTCTTTCAATTTTCCGCTTTCCTGAGTATTTGTATTCTGATCATTCATTGACTGGTTTCTCCAAATTTACTTTTAAGCTCATTATCA
>NZ_LIRE01000647.1 GCF_001402795.1 Pseudanabaena sp. 'Roaring Creek' | reverse complement strand
TATAGCTGTCGCCAAGTGTATTAGGACATAAAACCCAAGAATTAATTGGCGGCACGAAGCGCCGCCAATTAATTCTTGGGTTTTGATTTGTCCTAATTACAAGTGACTGTAGCTATATAGAGAGATAGCTAGGACGAATCAAAACGCCAACCTGATGTTGCTATACGGTCTGTCAACGATTTTAGTTGAATACATATAATATACACAAAATATAAGGCATTAATACAGTATATATTTTGTGTATATTATATGTATTCAACCTGTTCTGATTTGTTGCTCTAGGCTCGAAAAAAAGCTATTGGCGCTCAAGTTAGATGTTCTAAATATATGTTTTTTTGGGCTTAACCGCTTATGTAAGCAAGGAGAATCAAATGTCTAGGCAAGATTTTCGGCAAAAACATCGTCACAATTGGCTATTCAGATGGTCGGGTCGATTAATTAAGTATTTTTGCTTGCTTGTTCTTGGTTTTGGTCTTGTAACCCTTATGGCGATCGCTTTGGATTTTTTTCCTGCAATTACTTTCGTGCTTCCTATCATTTGTCCGATCGCTAGGTTTGCGGCTACTTTTCTCCTTTTCTTGGGGGCGATCGCGACAATTATTGAGGGATTGCGATAAATTCCTGAAAATAATTGCCTAGATTAATACAGGTGTAAACCTAAGAGGTGGAAGAGAGGTGTGAGTTTTTAGCTCTTCAGGCAGTTTATGTACCAATACGATCGGTGGCAGCTATGGCATGAAAAATTTGGTGGAGAAAAATATTGTTTAATACACAAAAAATATGTGCTATAATAGTTTCTCCGAAAGGTTAAGCTCATGTAAATCTAAGGTTAAGCGAACATGCGATCGCCTAAAACTAAAGAAATAAATATATAAATAATATATTTTTGGTGATGCTTTTCTTTTCTATGGCAAGTATTCCTGTGATTGTTAATATGTCTAACTCCCCAAATCCCAAAAGAAAGAGACTAAATCTCGACCTAAGTAATAACGACTACGAAATATTACAAAAGATCTCCGACGAATCAGATAAGAATATGTCTGAAGTTTTACGAACAGCCTTGGCAATCTATAACATTGCCCAAGAAGAGAAAAAAAAAGGTCGCGAACTAGCCATTATTGAAAACGATGAGATCAAAAAGATAATTATCTCTCCATAATATTAAGTCTCTAATCAAGATCGGAAACTATGGGAATCAATTTGGAAATCAATCGTAAATGGATGTGAATAGCCACAAGTTTATCTCAACCCTCCTCTATTGAATTTGTGTTAATAAGATCACTTTTTGTAAATTACTATGAACGCTGACTTCTCAGAAGCAATCACTCAAACCAAGCATAAACAACTGGATCTAAGCCTTTCCCAAGATTTTCAAGGAGTAATGCAAAAGACCGTGGACAATGCGGAGGGGGAAGTTGCAGATATCTTATATAAAGCCATCGAGACTTATCAACTGTTTCCAGTTAAAGACCATAGCCGAATACCTAACCTTGGTCAATCAGTCAATAGGGTCTATCGATTTTATCTGCCCGCCCCAGCTAGTGAAGAGCAAGTAGTTGAATTTAGACAAAATGTGGAATTTATAAGACGAGCGAATCCTGAGTGGGAAATTAGTCCAGAATTTCCTGAAGATGGGGAAGAGGAAGTTGTAGTGATGATTTATAGCGGGGATGGCAATTACTTAAATAGGCGTGCTGATTATGTAATCAATCAGATTAATCAATCATTAACTAGTTTTTTACAAGATAGTTATGACTAATGCTAAATCTCAAGACGATAATCCCGAAAAAAATACCTCTTCAGCAATTGACAAGACTTTTACTGGAATAAAACCCATTGTTACCACAGTAGAAAGTTCTACTTTGCCTATCCAAATGCCTACCATATCGCAGGAATTATTTGAGATTTTGGCTGAAAAAGATGCCTTAGGCTTATTAAAATTTTGTCAAAGCTATGACGAAAAACGATTTGAGTTAGCTAAACAGAAGGAAGAAAATCGACATCAGGAAACCATTGCCAAGGAGAAGTTTAAGCTTGAAAGTCAAACATCCAGTGAAAATATAAAAAAGATAGCATTAGCTGTCGGTCTTGCATTTTTTGCTCTAGTGTTAATTTATTCAGGTTTATGTGGAAATCAAGATTTGCCAGAGAAGATATTTACTCTTGCTGTTGGTGGATTTGGTGGAGCTGGTGTTGCGAATTCACTAAAGAGACAAGAGGAAAAAATTTAATTTCAATTTCTGGCTTTAAGACGAGACTGGACAGATTAAAACCCCAAAGATGAGTGGCAGTGCAGGCACTGCCACTCATCTTTGGGGTTTTATGTTCTTCTAATGCGAGTACCGCCCGCTTAGCGGGCGGTACTCGCTCCTAGCTACTTAGTAATAAAGCCTCAAGATAGAAGTGGCGGCGCGAAGCGCCGCCACTTCTATCTTGAGGCTTATGTCCTACGGTAATGGAATTTATTTTAATTGGAAAGGCTTGTACTTGCCTCCCAATCCCTCAACAATTGTGCGAGTATTAGAGATTAGCATTCCTGTATAAGTCTCTGCTTCGCTTCCCTTTGAACCCAATCCATCGGCATATATTTCCCGTTCTGCTACCTTAACATTTGCTTCTTTGGCAACAGCGTTAATCAATTTGGGATTGATCGATACCTCAGCAAAAATTGTCGGAACTTGGCTGGACTTGATTTCATCCACCAATTCCTTGACTCTTGTGGGGGTGGGTTGTTCTTCGGTGCTAATGCCATTCAAAGCTCCTTCCACGGGGATTCCATAGGCTCTAGCATAGTAGCCAAGAGCATCATGGGTGGTGACTAGTTTACGGTTACTGGGGGGGATTGTCGCGATTTGATCTTTGATCCAAGTATCAATCTGTTCTAATTCATTAACAACCTTAGCTGTATTTCGAGCATAGGTATCAGCCTCCTCTGGACGGAGATTGCTCAAGCTTTTGCTAATTGCTTGCGCAATTTTGATACCATTTTGGGCGTTGTGCCATATATGGGGGTCGGTTTCTTTTTCGAGGTTGCGATTTTCTGGTTTGACATCTTTTGCCTTGCTGTGGTCATCTCCTGCTTCCGCAAGCAAAGGATTGGTTACTGCTAACTCATTCACGGCAACTTTGGGGGCGTTATTAGAGCTAGCTTTGATTAACTTGATCAAATTTGGCTCAAAGTCATAGCCTCCATAGAGAATTAACTTCGCTGAGTCGATCGCTTTGCGGTCTTCGGGTTTGGGTTGATAAAGATGCGGATCGGTGCCAGCTTCAATCAGACACTTTAAAGCGATCGTCGAACCTGCAATTTGTCTGGTGAGATCACAAGTAACGGTATTGGTCGCAACTACTAAGGGCAAATTTGAGGGCAAATTTGAGGGCAAATTTTCTGATGGGTTTGTCGCTATGGGGGATTGGGGTTTAGGGGGTTGGCTAGAAGTCGTGATACTGCAAGCATTGATACTAGTGACAATAGCCATCAATGCGACGATCGCCGAAATCTTGATCCCTTCGTTGGTTTTGAATTTGGCGATCGATCTTGTTGGTTTGATAGGCATAGTGGCGAGATAAAATGATAATCATTATCATAATACCTAGGAACGCCAAAAAGAAACCTTTTCTAGTAAATCAGTGATCCAACCTTGCTTTTGAATGGGCTTTTGAATGGGCTTTTGGGTCGGCTTTGGTGAGGGCTTTGGTTTGCGATCTCCTTTGCGATTGCCTTTGCTATTGTTTTTGGTAACCTTGCTTTGATTGAGCTTTGGATCGGTTAATTCCAGAAGATGCTCTAGGGCTAGAGATTCTTGAGGATTGATATAAAGCGATCGCTTAAAGCTTGCCTTCGCCATTTCTGGCTGATTGGTATTTGTGTAAACCACGCCTAGGAGAGCCAGACATTGACTATTGTTTTCATCCATTCTTAAGATAGCCCGCAAATCTTGGAGGGCAATTTTCCAATTGTTTTGCAAGATATTGATTTCACAGATTTTGATGCGTGCATCGAGCATTGTCGTATCAATTGCGGCTTCTGACTGAATTAAGGTCTCATCAGAATTAGCTGTCAAATTACTGGTTGCCTGTGGGGTAGCATATTGTAAAGTCGAGGTCTCTTGAGTTGCGGGCACTTGAGTTGAGGATAGGTACTGGAGGCTATAGCTGTAACTGGGCTTTGATGGTGGCGGCAGAAAATTTTGGGTGTGGGGTTTAGGGCTTGTAGGCTTTAACATGGGGGCAAGAACTGGGGGCATATTCGCCGCGCCATGCTGATAGCCTTCCTTGTAGAGGATGTAAACCAGATTTAACTCGCTGATCTGCGCTGTAAGATCTAGAATCTGCTGAAGCGATTGATATTGTACTTTCGCGATTTCCGTAACCAAACGTTCGTAAACCTCGTCGCTAGGGGAGCCCATTAACTCGCAGGCGCTCTCCGAATGAATCTGGATATTACGCGACCTCAGCATTAAGCGTTTGGCAAGTAACTTAAATATTTCTTGATAGGCACGGCGATCCTGCTCTTTCATCAAGGCATTGTAGGCAGGATTGACTAGTTTTGCGAGATATTGGGTGGCGATGGCTTTGTCATCTGCTGAAAAGCCATAAATGTCGGGATGTAAAATGCGGGCTATTCGCAGGTATACATTGCGGATATACGTAGGATCGCTGACAATCGGAAAACCTAGCGCCGCGTAATAGTCATGGTTATATTGACTAATCCCGCGATCGAAGCGGATAAACTGAAATTTTGCCTCCTTGGGCTGGTTCATATATTTGCCCGCGACCGAATGATGTTGGAAAATTGATCGACCAATCACCATATATATCAATAAAGTCAGAAAAAATAGAGCGCTATTTGCCTTAACTTTGGAATTTTCTGAGGCTAGAACAGCCGATCTCAATTTCATTGGTTCGGGGATAGGCAGTTAATAATTTTTTAAATAAATTAAAATCAAAACTGCGCGGATCGATCCGAGAGCCAGAGCGATCGATGATTTTATGGGTAGTAATCCGCTCTAGGGGGACATTGGTTTTGGCAACCAGCCATGCCAGCGATTGATATTGATCTTCGGTATATCCACTATGGGTATAGTCTTCATTCATGCCGTCTTCAGGAGTCTCGAGCGAGATGTGATAGGCAAAGTTATTGACAGAACGGGGATAGCGTGGATTGGTTTGTACTGCTTCCTGTCCTAACGCACTTACAAACTCAGAGTCACCTGCTCCAAAAGCCCGTTTATCGGGGGGAACGAGGTAGATAACCGAGCCATCAAGGGCGATCAAGGTATGATAACTTGCCTGAATATCTTCATCGGTATGGAATTCTTGAAAGAAATTGATCGTACCGTTCGTAGAACCCACTGTTTCATGAAGGACGATAATTGGGGCATAGTTAGCAGGTTTGCCCGATAGATCCCTCAGATAGCGATCGCCATAGTTAGAGGCTGCCGCCAAAGCCACAATTTCTCTAGGACTAGTGGTGATCGCCTTCTGAGAGGCGATCGGGGGCTTCGATGTAGTTACGGATTTCCGAAAGCGCTCTAAAGTAATGGGAATAGAAGTTAGTGCTGCGGGTAATGATGGTTCAGGTGGATTGGCTGGTGGTTGGACTTCACAGCCCAAGACTGGAGCGGATTGATTGATAGCTGCTGAGAAGTAAATATCTTGGGGTGCTTGAGAAGAAGCGTTTAGAGCAACTTTATTCCGATTGTTATTATGATTTTTAGCCGACTTGAAGGTAGCGATTCCATTGGTTTTGGCTGGCTCAGCCGAGAGAATTAAGCCTACTAAGGTGAGTAAAAAGATGGCGATCGCTACTAATCGTTTGATTTGCATAGGGATTTAATGATTTGATTTTGAAATTAAAACTTTGAAATTAAAACTTTAAAACTAAGTCCCTCAGCATAATTAAAATCCAGATCTAAAACCTG